>JANMJF010000650.1:0-2132 GCA_031371245.1 Pseudomonadota bacterium
CCGGGCTTCAGGCCATTGCCACCGCGCGGCGGCTTGGTGCGCTGGTTTCGGCGACCGATGTGCGTTCCGCGACCAAGGAACAGATCGAATCATTGGGCGCAAAGGCGATCTTCGTTGAAGCTGTGGCCGGGATTGAAGGCGAAGGTACCGGCGGATACGCGACCGAAATGTCTGATGAATACAAGGCGGCGCAGGCTGAACTCGTCTCCGCACACATCGCCAAGCAGGACATTGTCATCACCACCGCGCTGATCCCCGGCCGCGCCGCGCCGCGGCTGGTTACGGACGCGCAGATTGCCAGCATGAAGCCGGGTTAGGTGATTTTCGACCTTGCGGTTTCGCAGGGCGGGAATGTCGAAGGCTCGGTGGCGGATCAGATTACTGTGAAGCACGGCGTGAAGCTGATGGGCTATGCCAATACGCCGACGCATCTGGCGGCGGATACATCGGCCTTGTTCTCGCGCAACCTGTTCAACTTTCTCTCCGCGTTCTGGGACAAGGAGGCCGGGCGACCTGTTTTGCCGGATGACGACGAGATCACGGCTGCGATCCGGCTGACCCGGGGTGGGAAGGTTGTGAATGAAAGGTTGCTGTCATGAAATCGGCCTTGTTCGCTGCCGTTGCGGTTCTTCTCTCTACCAGCGCGATTGCCGAGCCGGTAATCCCTCCGTTTTCGCCAATGGAAGGCAAGTGGACGGTTGACCTCAGGCCTTCGCTTGACGCAGCACCCTATTCCCAGCCGATGGAAATCAGCGTGAAGGCAGACAAGTCGGTAACAGGCTCATTTTACAACAGCGAAATTCTTGCGGGAAAAGCGGTTGTCGCGCGTGGTCGATCCTGCATCGCCTTTCGTACTACAGACGGAAGCGGATTCTACCATAGCTCCGCCTGTCTGATCGACGGCAAAATGATTGGAACGACCTGGGCTGAAGGCCGAGGGTTCCTTTTCCCATGGACGGCGGAGCGCTAAGAATGGACTTCATCTCGATCCTCTCCATCTTCGTGCTGGCCTGCTTTGTGGGCTATTACGTCGTGTGGTCAGTCACCCCCGCGTTGCACACGCCGTTGATGGCAGTGACCAATGCGATCTCTTCGGTGATTATCGTTGGTGCGCTGATCGCTTCGGCGGCGGCGGGGTCTCCCACGTCCAAATGGCTGGGGCTGGTCGCGGTCGCGCTGGCCAGCGTCAATATCTTTGGCGGCTTTGCGGTGACGGCGCGGATGCTGGCGATGTACAAGAAGAAGGATCGGTGATGTTCGATATTGCCGCCATACCCGAATGGGTCGCGCCGCTGATCTACCTGATTTCTGGCGGGTGCTTCATTCTTGCGCTTCGCGGTCTGTCATCGCCTGCAACCAGCCAGCGTGGCAATCGCTTGGGCATGATCGGTATGACCTTGGCGGTTGGAACGACGCTTGTCATTCACGGCACGGCCTCACCGCTTGAGATCATGATTGCCATCGCAATCGGTGGAACCATCGGCATCGTTACCGCGCGGCGGATCGCGATGACAGACATGCCGCAACTTGTGGCGGCGTTCCACTCGCTGGTCGGCATGGCGGCGGTGCTGGTTGCCGCTGCGGCCTATCTCAATCCACAAGCCTTTGGCATTCTCGATGCAAGCGGCACCATCGAGCCTGTCAGCCGCGTCGAGATGGGGCTGGGCGGTGCGATCGGTGCGATCACCTTCTCAGGCTCGGTGATCGCGTTCCTCAAATTGAACGGCAATATGGGCGGCAAGCCGATCATGCTGCCCGGCCGGCACATCATCAACCTTGGCACATTGGCGGCGATCCTCGGGCTGATCGGCTATTTCACGACAGACCAGAGCGCCTGGATATTCTTCACCGTCACCGGCTTGAGCTTCCTCATCGGCTTCCTCCTCATCATTCCGATCGGCGGGGCGGACATGCCGGTCGTCGTTTCGATGCTCAACAGCTATTCGGGCTGGGCGGCGGCGGCGATGGGCTTTACGCTCCACAATACCGCGATGATCATCACGGGCGCTCTCGTCGGATCATCGGGCGCGATCCTGTCTTACATCATGTGCAAGGCGATGAACCGCAGCTTCATCTCGGTGATCGCGGGCGGCTTTGGCGCCGTGGCGGCGGTCGGCGATGCGGCCAAGACC
>JANMJF010000706.1:0-3946 GCA_031371245.1 Pseudomonadota bacterium
CTCACGCTCGCCTATAACGAGCAGGTAGGGGATACGCTGCAGAGTGTGCTCGCGGATTTTAAGCCCGATCTTCTCGTTTCTCAAGTCCGCATCGCATCGGAATCCTTGATTTTTCAGCATTTCCGCAACTTCTGTGGCCCAAGACCCGTGATGTTCAGTAATACTGAGCGCGATTGCTTGAATCGGCGCCAACCAAGCCGGGAAACGCCCCGCATGATGTTCGATAAGAATGCCGATGAATCGCTCCATAGAGCCGAGGATGGCGCGATGGATCATGACTGGCACATGGCGCTCGCCGTCGTCGCCGACAAATTTGGCACCCAGCCGTTCCGGCATCGAGAAATCCACCTGCACCGTTCCGCATTGCCAAGTGCGAGCCAGACAATCCTTGAGCGTGAATTCGATTTTAGGGCCGTAGAACGCACCCTCGCCGGGTTGCACGCGGAATTTGAGGCCCTTATTAGTCAGCGCCAGTTCGAGGGCGGCTTCGGCCTTGTCCCATAGGTCATCGGCGCCGACACGCTGCGCCGGGCGCAGCGAGAGCGCCACTTCGATAGCGCTGAAGCCAAAGGCCGCATAGACCTCGTAGGTCATGTCGATGAGGCGACCGACCTCGGACTGCAAGTCGCTCTCGGCGCAGAAAATGTGAGCGTCGTCCTGGGTGAATCGTCGAGCCCGCAATAAGCCGTGCAAGGTGCCGGAGGGCTCGTTGCGATGCACGATGCCGAATTCGGCGATACGGAACGGCAGATCCCGATAACTGCGCAACCCGTTATTGAAGATCTGCACGTGGCCCGGGCAGTTCATCGGTTTGACCGCGTACTCGCGATTTTCCGAGCTGGTCGCAAAGATCATGTCGTGGAACTTGTCCCAGTGACCGGACTTCTCCCACAGCGAACGATCTAACACCTGGGGAGTATGGACCTCCCGATATTGCGCGTAACAAACATCGCGTATATAGCGTTCGACCAGGCGATAGAGGGTCCAACCCTTCTCGTGCCAGAACACCATGCCAGGCGCTTCCTCCTGGAAATGGAACAGGTCCAGGCTACGGCCGAGCTTGCGATGGTCGCGCTTTTCGGCCTCTTCGATGCGCTTGAGATAGGTCTGCAGATCCTTCTTATCGGCCCACGAGGTACCGTAAATTCGCTGCAGAACTTCGTTGTTCGAATCACCGCGCCAGTAGGCACCAGCGATCTTGGTAAGTTTGAAAGCCTTGAGGCGGCCGGTACTCGGTACGTGCGGGCCGCGGCACAGGTCAACGAAATCCCCCTGGCGGTACAAGGAGATCTCCTGATCGGCTGGAACGGACGCAATGATTTCGGCCTTATAAGCCTCACCCAGCTCGCGAAAGAAACCAACCGCGTCGTCGCGGGCCATGACCTGCCGCTCGACGGCGAGGTCTGCTTCGGCCAACTCTTCCATGCGCTTTTGGATGCGCTCAAGATCTTCAAGGTTAAATGTCCGCTCATAGGCGAAGTCGTAGAAAAAACCGTCATCGACGACTGGACCGATCGTAACCTGGGCGCTCGGGTAGAGCTGCTTGACCGCCTGAGCGAGCAGATGCGCCGTGCTATGGCGAATGATTTCCAGACCGGCCTCGTCCTTCGGTGTGATGATGGAGAGTTCACAGTCGCGCTCAATGAGATAGGAGGTATCGACCTCTCGGCCATCGACGCGTCCACCAAGGGCGGCCTTGGCCAGACCAGCGCCGATGGCAGACGCAACGGCAGCCACCGTCACCGGCGCATCGAAATGCTTTTTATTGCCGTCAGGAAGTGTTATTGCGAGCATGTTTATAGTCTCCGTGGCCTATACGAGCGGCCATCGAATGGGCAGGGAATGAGCGACTGACAGAGCTGCCCGAGACCCACAGCTGACTAGGGCTGCGCGGTCTCGACGCGGGGACTCCGTAATACGATTTCCTACCGGTCGGATTTGGTAGGCGCGATTGGATTCGAACCAACGACCCCCACCATGTCAAGGTGGTGCTCTAACCAACTGAGCTACGCGCCTGTCGTCTTTTTGCGCCGTCGTGCGGGTGGGTCGCTGTTTGCCGCCCTGCCCCACGCCCGTTCGCGAAGGGCCGGAAGAATACACAAAATGCGCAGGCGTCACCAGCCGCACAACGCTACATGGGGACGCCGGCCCATTGTCATTCGCTGGTCGTGACCGGCATGTCGAGTAGATCATGCTTGATGACCGAGATCTCGTCGCGCAGCCGCGCCGCGTCCTCGAACTCAAGATCGCGCGCATGGCGATACATGCGCTCCTCAAGTTGTTTGACTTTCTTGAGCACTGCTTCGGAGCTCAGGCCGGCGTAGGGTGCGCGACTCTCAGCGGCCCGTTGTTGGCCACGGCGCGGCTGGCCGGCGGCCGGTCCGTACGCGCCTTCCATGATGTCGGTGATCTGCTTGGTGATACCAACCGGCGTGATGTTGTGGGTGACGTTGTACGCGATCTGCACTTCGCGCCGCCGCTCCATCTCGTCCATCGCACGGCGCATTGAGCCCGTCACACTATCGGCATACATGATGGCCCGTCCGCCGATATTGCGCGCCGCCCGTCCGACCGTCTGGATCAGGGAGCGGTCTGAACGCAGGAAACCCTCCTTGTCCGCATCGAGTATCGCAACCAGCGAGACCTCGGGCAAATCAAGTCCCTCGCGCAGCAGATTGATGCCGACCAGCACGTCAAACTCGCCCAGGCGCAGGTCGCGCAGGATCTCGACGCGCTCGACGGTGTCGATGTCGGAATGCAGATACCGGACGCGAACGCCGTGCTCGCTCAGATAGTCGGTCAGATCCTCTGCCATGCGTTTGGTCAGGGTGGTGACCAGCACGCGTTCGTGGCGCGCCGCGCAGATATTAATCTCCGATAGCAAATCGTCGACCTGCGTGCCCGCCGGCCGCACTTCCACCGGCGGATCGATGAGGCCAGTCGGGCGTACTACCAATTCGACCACTCTGCCGGCGTTCTTAGCTTCATAGGCACCGGGGGTCGCCGACACAAAAATCATCGGCGGCGCAAGACGCTCCCACTCCTCGAAACGCAATGGCCGATTGTCGAGTGCTGACGGCAACCGAAAGCCATATTCGACCAGGTTCTCCTTGCGCGAACGATCGCCGCGATACATACCACCGAGTTGTGGGATGGTGACGTGACTTTCGTCGATGACCAACAAGGCATTCTTAGGCAGGTATTCAAACAAGGTCGCCGGCGCCTCGCCCGCCGCCCGCCCCGACAGATGGCGGCTGTAGTTCTCGATGCCATTGCAATAGCCGAGTTCCGCCATCATCTCGAGATCGAAACGCGTGCGCTGCTCAAGGCGCTGCACCTCTACCAGCTTATTCAATGAACGCAACTGTTCGAGGCGTTCTTGCAACTCAGTCTTGATGGTTTCAACCGCGCGTAACACCGTCTCGCGGGTGGTGACGTAATGGGACTTGGGGTAGATGGTATAGCGCGGCAGCTTCTTCACCACTTCGCCGGTCAGTGGATCGAATAGCGAAAGATTCTCGACCTCGTCGTCAAACAATTCGACCCGCAGCGCGTCGCGCTCCGATTCTGCCGGGTAAATGTCAATGACTTCACCGCGCACGCGATAGGTGCCGCGTTCCAGTACTACGTCATTGCGTTTGTACTGCAAGGTGGTCAGGCGCCGCAGGATGGAGCGTTGATCGATCATGTCGCCACGGCGCAGATGCAGCACCATGGCATGGTATTCGTCGGGTTCGCCGAGACCGTAGATAGCCGACACCGTGGCGACGATGATGGTGTCGGAGCGTTCGAGCATGGCCTTGGTCGCCGACAGACGCATCTGCTCGATGTGTTCGTTGATCGACGAGTCTTTCTCGATATAGGTGTCCGAAGCCGGCACATAGGCCTCGGGCTGGTAATAGTCGTAATAAGAAACGAAGTACTCGACGGAATTATGCGGGAAGAA
>JANMJF010000720.1:0-1588 GCA_031371245.1 Pseudomonadota bacterium
ATCGGCCGTTGTCTGTGGCGCCGTGACGACGCGGCCGACATCGGTCCACGTTGAGTTCGCGCCGCAGCGCTGACGTTGGGGCGCCCGCCGCCAGCAGCGCCATGCTGCTCGGCGTTGGCGGGCCCTTTGAGCGCGAGCTACACGGTTTTCAGCCGCGCGAAGTGCAGCAGGAAATGGCGAGTGTGATCGCCACCACCCTCGCGCGACGCGAAGTGCTGGTGTGCGAAGCAGGTACCGGCACCGGCAAAACCTTCGCCTATCTGGTGCCGGTGCTCACGTCGGGTCTGAAGACCATTATCTCCACTGCCACCAAGACTCTGCAGGATCAGCTGTTTCACCGCGACCTGCCGATCGTGTGTCGGGCGCTGGGCTCGGACAGCGATATCGCCCTGCTCAAAGGCCGCCAGAACTACGTCTGTTTGTATCGCCTGGAGCGCGCCGCACTCGGCGCCGAGCTTGAGCCGCGGCGGCTGCCATTGTTGGCGGCCATGCAAGCTTGGGCCGCGCAGAGTGCCAGCGGTGATTTGGAAGAAGTGCGGCTGTTGGATGACGACCCGCAGCTGCGCGGGGTGGTGACTTCAACCACCGATAATTGTCTGGGGCAGGACTGTCCGCGCTTTGACGATTGTTTCGTGGTGCGCGCACGACGCGCGGCGGCGGCGGCCGATGTGGTGGTGGTCAATCATCATCTGTTGTTCGCCGATCTCATGCTGCGCGAGACCGGCTTTGCCGAGCTGCTGCCTAACGCCGACGCGATCATTCTCGACGAGGCGCACAAAGTGCCGGAGATCGCTTCAACGTTTTTCAGTCACAGTCTGTCGGCGCAGCAGGTGACGAGTCTGTGTCGCGATGTACACGCAGGCGCCGACGACGAAGCGCCGGATATGCCGGCGTTGAAGGCCGCGCTGGCGGCGCTCGATGGCGCCCTCGCCAGGCTGCGCCACGCACTGGGTGGCGCGGCGCGGCGCAGTGACTGGGCCACGCTGCGCGAGCTGCGCAGTGTGGCCGAAGCCACCGCAGCGTTTGACGAGGCACTCGCGACGCTTGATGAATATCTTGAAATCGCCGCCGTGCGCGGTACCTTGCTCGCCAATTGCAGCGCGCGCATGCAGAATCTGCGCGCGCGCTGGGCCGGTTTCAGCGCGGCTGTTGACGAAGAGCGCGTGCGCTGGGTCGACGTAGGCTTGCGCAATTTCACTTTCTACGACACGCCGGTGTCGGTCGCTTCTGAATTTGCCGGCCATCTCGACAGTTCGCAGGCCGCGTGGATCATGACCTCGGCTACGCTCGCGGTCGAAGGCCGCTTCGATCATTTCCTGAGCGCGCTGGGCATTCGGCACGCACGTCAGGAACTGTGGGCCAGTCCTTTCGACTACGCCCACCAGTCGCTGCTCTATATTCCGCCGCTCAAACGCGAGCCGCGTATGGACGACTTCGAGCGCGAACTGGTGAACGCCGCATTGCCGGTACTGGCGGCCAGCCGCGGCCGCGCCTTTTTCCTGTTCACCAGTTATCGCTCGCTCGATCTGTGCGCGGCCATGCTGCGCGCCGAGCTCGATTATCCGCTGCTGATCCAGGGCGAGGCACC
>JANMJF010000726.1:0-2972 GCA_031371245.1 Pseudomonadota bacterium
GCGGGCTGCGTGGCAGCAGGGCGGTGACCGCCGGTGCCTGGGCAAAAAAACCGTGAGCCAACAGGCCTGCCGACAGCGCCGCATCGCGCGCCGACAACAGGCGCGCATGATCGGTCACGCGCAACTCGCGACAGCGTTCGAGATAGTCGGCCGACCAGCGATGGAAGGCCGCCACGTCGTCGTTGATCAGCGCCGTCGCTGGCGGCCACGGCAAACACCAGGCGTGCAGCCCGCGCCAAGCTTCGCGCGCGGCCAGCGCGGCCGCATCAGGCATGTCGATGTCGAGTGCTTCGTCATCGCCGACCACACTCGCCCACAACGCGAGTTCCTGTTCTGGCGACAACACGAAATCGACATTCGGCCCGCCAGCGCGCCGTTGCTCGTTCTCGAAGCGCTGCGCGAGCAGCGCCGCCAGGGTGTGCACCGACGGTGGCCGCCAGGCGCGCGCGCCGGCCGCACGAGCGTGCTGATCGAGTGCCACGTTCAACACGCGCAGCGTCGCGCCGTCGGGCACCACGATGTTGGCGGTGGGCGCGCAGAGCGCGTCAAAGGGCTGTAAATACACGTCCATAACTGTCTGGATAGTGTCCGCGTGGTCAAGCAGAACGGCGCTTGGTGTGGCCGGTGCGCTGCTATACTTTCCGCCGCCGTCGTCGAGAGCCGTGCATGCGCCGCGTCCTAGTTTCCATCTGTGTCGCTCTGCTGTCGACAGCGCCCGCTGCGGCGCGCATGTATCAATGGCGTAACACCGCAAGCGGCACTACACAACTGTCCGGCACACCACCCGCCTGGTATCGCAGCAGCGAACACGGACCGCGTGTCTACGTGTTCGAAAACAACCAGCTCGTCGATGACACCGCTATTGCGGTTTCGACGGAACAACGTGAAGCACTGCATGCGCAAGCCTTCGGCCAGCCCCCGAGCGCAGGGGGGGCGCGTGAGGACGCGCCAGCGGCAGACAAACCGACGCTGACCCTGCCCGCCACCGCTGCGGATAACATAATCATCCCACCGGCGCCGGCCGTCGCGAGCGCCACGGCCGGCAAGGCGGCCGCACTCAAAGCCTTGATCGATGCCTGGGATCAACACCAGCTCGATCAGGCGCGCTCATTGCTCGATATGTTGCCGACCGTAGATAAGCCCGCGCCCGCGCCGCGCTGAAGTATTGACTCAGTCGTCGCGCTTCAACAGGCTGGCCACGGCATCCCAAAATCCGACCTTATCCGCTGTCGCAATCTCGCGCATCTCTGTCAGTGTGTGATTGGCCGGATCGATCTGCAGCCCAAGCGCGACATAGCTGCGTGCCTGCTCGAAACGATCATCGGCGATAGCCTGCTCGGCCAGCATGGCAAAACGCGCGGCGACGGCCAGCATGCCCGCGCGCGCATCGCGATTGGCGGGGTCAAGCTGCAACATCCGCGAGAAGTAATAATAAGCGTTGTCGTGGGGTGGCTCGGTCAGTCGCAAATCATCGAGACTATGTCGGCCCAGCCACAGCAACGCCTGGGCGACTTGTTCGGGTGCCGTGCCGGCGGGCATGACAGCCTCACTCGTCGGCCGCACTTCGAGACTGGTGGTCGCCACGACGCGCGCTTGGGTGGGCGGTTCAAGACCACGTTCTATCGTCAGCAACACCCCCCAGCCGATGCCGCACAAGACCAGTAGGCCGATCAACACCCACTGCAGCGGCCGCAGGCGCGGGCGGGCAGCGGCCAACAGCATGGTCTGCGTCGTGACACCGCTCCCCGCGCGCTCGGCGGTAACATCGATATCGGGATTCGCAGCCATCTCAGCTGTGGATTTGACGATGCCGTTGCGACGCATCTGCGCGATGAAATGGATGAGGCTGCGAGTATCGCGAAAGCGATCTTTGCGCGCCTTGGCCATCATCAGGTTCAGCAGTGCCTGATACTGCTCAAGACCCGAGGGTAACTTGGGCACCGGTGCCTTCTTGTGCATGAGGATGACGTCGATGACCGACTCGGCGACGTAGGTGCGCGAGCCGGTCAGCATCTCGTAGAGGATGACACCGAGTGAATAGATATCGGCGCGACCATCGATGGGGCCCGATTCGGATTGCTCCGGTGCCATGTAATTGGGGCTGCCGACGAACATGCCGGTCGAGGTCAGATCGAAATCGTTGCTCAAGCGCTTAGCGATGCCGAAGTCGCTCAACAGTGGCGTGCCATCGCGCCGGAACAGGATGTTGCCGGGCTTGACGTCGCGATGCACGATGCCGTTGTCGTGGGCGGCGACGAGGCCGGCGGCGACCTTCTCGACTATCTCGATGGCCTCGATGGGCGCGAAGACCTTGCTCAGCAGGCGATCTTTCAAGTCACCGCCCTCGACGTATTCCATCGAGATGAAGATCTGGTCGCCGGCCTGGCCGATATCGTAGATGGTGATGATGTGCGGGTGATTGAGCGAGGCGATGATGCGCCCCTCGTTCAGAAAACGCTCGACGGTCTCAGCGGTGATGCCGGCGCTGGTATCGAGAATCTTCAGCACCACCTGACGGCCCAGGGATCGCTGCTCGGCGAGATACACGGTGGCCATACCACCCTGGCCAATCAAGCGCTTGATCTCGTAGCCAGGGATCTCCATCGGCGGATTATAGACCGGCGTATGACCGAAATAGGCGGGTGCCGACCACCACAGCCGGGGTGCCTTTTAGGGCGCCCCCGGGTTACAGTGTCGAGGCTTTCGACAACCACACGAACCTAGCCATGCCCAACTCCAAGAACGCCGTCGAGGCCGCCCGTCCCCGTTCACGCAAATTGATCGAAGACATGTTGCAGGAACGCCAGCAGATGCTGGTCTTGCTGTGGGAACTGTCCAAACTCAATTTGAACAAACCGGATGAATCCACTCGCCAGACGCTGGAAGACTTCCAGGAAATCCTGGTTGACTACATCGCCGCCGCGCACTTCGGTTTGTATCAACGCATTGCCGAGGGCAACGAGCGGCGCCAG
>JANMJF010000614.1:0-1555 GCA_031371245.1 Pseudomonadota bacterium
AGCACTTTGCCCTGGGAACGGCCGGGCTTGATGGTCCCACCATAGACCATCAGCGCCGGGCGGTTGAGGCGGCCCATGGCGATCAAGCAGCCCGGCATGTTCTTGTCGCAGCCGGGGATGGAGATATTGGCGTCATACCACTGGCCGCCCATGATGGTCTCGATGGAATCGGCGATCAGGTCGCGCGATTGCAGCGAATAGCTCATGCCGCGTGTGCCCATCGAGATGCCGTCGCTGACGCCGACGGTATTGAAACGCATGCCGACTAAGCCGGCGGCCTGCACACCTTTTTTCACTTCGTCGGCCAGCGACAGCAGGTGCATATTGCAGGGGTTGCCCTCAAACCACACGCTCGCGATGCCGACCTGCGCTTTGTTCAAATCCTCTTCGCTTAAGCCCGTGCCCAATAGCATGGCCTGCGAAGCGCCCTGGGAGCGCGGTTGGGTGATGCGTTCACTGAACTTGTTGAGCTTGGTCGCCATGGTTGTCTCCGGCGTGCTGTCGACTGATAGATGTGGATGACGGTGAGTCAGCGCGCATGATAGCGCCACCGCAGGGGGTGGCCCAAGGTGAGCGGCGGACTCTCAATGACGAGCGACGAAGTCGTTAGAATGCCGTCATCACTTAAGCGCGTTGCGCGTAGGGTAAGCCCGCATGTCTGAACTGAGCGCGCCACTCGAAGGCGAGGCCGTCGTCGCCTGGCTGCGCCAGGTCTCGCCCTATTTCCATCAGCACCGCGCCAAGACCTTCGTTGTCTACTTTGGCGGCGAAGCGGTGGCCGACGCCGGTTTCAGCAATCTGATCCGCGACCTGCTGTTGTTGGCGGCGGTCGGTATCCGCTTGGTGGTGGTGTTCGGCGCGCGCCCACAGATCGAACAGCGCCTCGCGGCGCGCGGCATCAGCCCGCAGGTCGTAGGCTCGTTGCGCGTGAGCGATGCGCAGACCATGCACGAAGTGCGCGAGGTAGTCGGCGCCATGCGTCTCGACATCGAGGCGGCGTTTTCCTTCGGCAGTCGTGGCGGTCCCTTGTCCGCCGCCCGTTGCCGTATCGCCAGCGGCAACTTTGTGCTGGCGCGCCCGGCCGGCATCATTGCGGGCGTGGATCTGCTCTTTACCGGCCTGGTGCGCACCGTCGACAGCAAGGCCATCGCCGCGCGTCTCGACCAGGGCGAAATCGTCCTGCTCGCACCGCTCGGTTATTCGCCAACCGGCGAGCTGTTCAATCTCAAGGCCAAGGATCTTGCCGCGACAGTGGCTGCCGAGATCGACGCAGCCAAGCTCATTCTATTGACCGATCGCGATGGCATCCTCGGCGAGGACGGCGAGATCGCCCGCCAGTTGACCTTGCATCAGGCCCAGCAGCTGCGCGAAACCAAGCGTGCGGACTTGATCGACTTCGAGCCGCTTGATACCGGTATCGCCGCTTGCGAACTCGGTGTCGAACGTGTGCACATCGTCAGCCGGCTGGTCGATGGCGCCTTGCTGCGCGAACTGTTCACCCGCGACGGCATCGGCACCATGCTCAGCAGCGCGCCGTTCGACCAACTGCGCGAGG
>JANMJF010000782.1:0-2604 GCA_031371245.1 Pseudomonadota bacterium
CATGACTGCGGTGCGAATGGCGATGGCCGTATCCATGTTGCCGTTCCACGACAGATAGCCGACCGCGCCGCCGTAGATGCCGCGCTTTACCGGTTCGAGTTCGTCGATGATCTGCATCGCGCGTATTTTGGGTGCACCCGATAACGTGCCTACTGGCAGCGTCGCGCGCAGCACATCCAGCGCGCTCTTGTCAGCACGCAATCGGCCTTCCACGTTCGACGAGATGTGCATGACGTGGGAATAGCGTTCAATAATCATCTGCTCAGTGACACGCACGCTGCCGATTTCGACCACACGACCGATGTCGTTGCGATGCAGATCGATCAGCATGAGATGTTCGGCGAGCTCCTTCGGGTCGCTGAGCAACTCCCGCTCAAGCGCCGCGTCCTCTTCTGGTGTGCGGCCGCGAGACCGCGTGCCAGCCAGCGGCCGCGAGGTGACGATGCCGTTTTCGAGCCGGACCAGTACCTCCGGCGACGACCCGATGACCTGGAAATCACCGAGATCCAGGAAGAACAAATAGGGCGAGGGGTTGAGATGGCGCAGCGCGCGATAAACGTTGAGTGGCGGCAAGGAGAGTTCCACCGACATGCGCTGCGCCAGCACCACCTGCATCACATCGCCATCGACGATGTACTGCTTGATACGTTCGACCGCCTGCTTGAAGGCCTCGCTGCCGAACTCGGATTGGAAATCCACTTCTTCCAGCGGCGCGCCGTTCGAGTGTAGCGGGAACGCCGGTGCCGGCGCCTGCAAGCGCGCGGCCAGCGCGCCCAGTTCGCGCTTGGCGTCTTCGAGCAGCGCGTCGTCAGCCGTGTCTATGTATTGGACCAGCAGCAGCTCGCCACGCAGATTGTCGAAGACCACGAACTTGTCGACCTGCATGAGATAGATGTCGGGCGTGCCTAGCGGATCAGGGGGCGTCGAGGCGCGCAGTCGCGGCTCGACATAACGCACCGTGTCGTAACCGAAATAGCCGACCAAGCCGCCGCAGAAGCGCGGCAGCTCTTCGACCGATGGCACATGGAAACGCGCCTGGTAGTCGGCGATGAAGGCCAGTGGATCTTCGCTCCCGAACTGCTCGACGGGCACGCCGTTGTCGCATACCGAGACCTGATCACCGCGCACCACGATAGTCCGCACCGCCGGTAGCCCGATGATGGAATAACGCCCCCACTTCTCGCCGCCTTCGACTGATTCGAGCAGGAAGGAATGGCGGCCCAGCGCTAGCTTGGCGTAGGCACTGAGCGGAGTGTCGAGGTCGGCCAGTACACGGCGCGTGACCGGCACGCGGTTGTAACCGGCCGCGCGCAGTTGTCTGAAACGTTCAGGTGTCACGGGCGGCGTTCTCTGCTGTGAGCGGGCTGCGCCCGGCGCGGGGCGGCCAGCGTAATCGATTCGCGTCACCCCAACAAGGCGAGACCTCAAGCGTGGTAGTCGCGCAGCTTCAGGCTGTGCCAGCCGGCCGTCAGGAACTCAAGGACTGGTCATTGGTGTAAAAGATGCCGGTCAGTTCCTGCTTCTCGGTCAGGGCGAGACGTAACAGCACACGTGCGCCGATAGCACGAGCGCGGCTGAACACTTCGTCGGCGGTCTCGAAGGCAATGTACTCGCCATTGAGATCCCGATAGCCGTGGAAGCGGGCAGACTGGTTCAGCTTCTTGATTGCATTCATGGTCGGCTCCGTGGCTTGAATATCGTTAGCCGGTGTCCAAAGCAACTAGCGTTCCAAGGGCCGTTGGCCCTATGTAGAGCGACCGAGAATGAGAACCGCTTGGTGTTTCCGTCGACGTTCTGTGATGGGCTTCGCGCCCGCCATGGGGCAAGTCTGGCGGCGCCAACGGCCAGCTGTCTCCTGCCGGCGACGGCGCTGCTTATTCCCATGAGCAATACCGGCACGCGGCTCAGTGTTGTTTTTTGAGCGCTTTCATGGCCCGTTCCAGGCCATTGATGGTGAGCGGAAACATGCGATCCGTCATGAGTTCTTTGACCATGCCTATCGATGGAATATGGCCCCAGTATTCTTCCGCTTGGGGGTTCAACCACACCGCATAGGGGAACACCGCCAGCATGCGCGCTATCCAAGTGGCACCGGCTTCTTCGTTCCAATGTTCGACACTGCCACCGACCGCCATGATCTCATAGGGACTCATGGTGCCATCGCCGACGAACACCAGTTTGTGATCGGCGCCGTAGGTATGCATGACCTTCTGGGTCGGCACGCGCACATTGGCGCGCATGCTGTTGTCACGCCACATCGTTTCGTAAACAAAATTGTGGAAGTAATAGTGTTCGAGATGCTTGAATTCGCTGCGCGCAGCGGAAAAAAGCTCCTCGCACACGCGGACATAGGGGTCCATCGAACCGCCGACATCGAGGAACAGCAAGAGCTTGGTGGCATTGTGTCGCTCCGGCACCATCTTAATGTCGAGCAGCCCGGCGTTGCGTGCGGTCGAGCGGATAGTGTCGGGCAGATCCAGTTCGTCGGCCGCACCTTCGCGCGCGAAGCGGCGCAACTTGCGCAGCGCGAGTTTGATGTTGCGCGTGCCGAGTTCCACCGAGTCGTCGAGATTCTTGAATTCGCGCCGCTCCCAGACTTTTACA
>JANMJF010000028.1:0-2864 GCA_031371245.1 Pseudomonadota bacterium
TGCACAGGCCGGATCACCGCCGCACAGGTCACATTTGATGACTTTGCCACTGTCAGCGTTGTAGTTGACCGTGCCAAACGGGCAGGCGATGGTGCAGACCTTGCAGCCCACACAGACATCCTCGAGGACGTCTTTGGCGCCAGTCTTAAGATTGATGACGATGGCCTCCACCGGGCAGGCGTGCAGGCACCAGGCTTCAGCGCACTGCGAGCAGGTGTAGGGCGCGAAGCGACCCTCGTCGTGAAAATTGAAGACTTTGATGCGCGACTTGGAGGGGTTGAAAACGCCCTCGTTCTCAAACGAACACGCCATCTCGCACTGCAGACAGCCGGTGCATTTTTCAGGTTCGAGTTGCAGTGCTTTGAGCATCAGGATTCTCCTCGATGGTGTCCGTTATCGGACCGCGTTCCGAATAATCGTCAGGAGCACTGCGCGCGACATTCGCATCCGCCTCGGCATTGTTTGAGACGACGCTCATCAACGCTGGCAGCCCTCCCCTCGTAATTTTTCCCGTTGCCTGACATCTGAGGACTCAGGTATTACCTGCATCCATCACTTAGAATGCCGAGCGTTATGCGACGGCTACGGGGCCGGCTCAGACTAGCGAAATCCAACGCAGAAGACCAGCGTGAGTCACGATGTAAATATGAAACACATTCCCATTTGTCGCCTGCCTCGGTTTTCCATCGATCACCCGCCACGAGGTCAATCCAGCGCAATGACTCCTACCCCCACTCGATCGATGAATTCCCAATCGCCAAGTCGCGGCAAGATGTGCTACCGCGTCTGCCTCACTCTGCTCACAGGTTTGGCGCTACTCGCCGTGCAGGTCGACGCCGCACCCGCTTTGGCTGTGCGCATCGCCTTCATCGGCACGGCCGGCGGCGATGCCCAGGCCGGCGCCCGCCAGGGTATCCGCGAAGCCAATGCCCAGGGCAAGTTCCTGGGTCTCAACTACCAATTGATAAATGTCCTGGATGTCACCGCTGCCCTCGCCGCACACGTCACGGCCATTGTCATCGAGGGCGAGGCGGCGCAACTGCCGGCGCTCGCCGCCCAGGCCATGGGCACTGCGCTGCTGAACGTGGCGGCCGAGGACGACAGCCTGCGCGCGCTGTGCATCGCCAACTTGTTACATACCATCCCCAGCCAGGCCATGCGCGCCGATGCACTCAAGCAGTGGCGCCAGAAACAAGCGGACAGCCACGCCGAAGCGCGCGCCTGGCATGCCAGCGCTGAACTCTATGCCGGCAGCCAGTTGAACAAGCGTTATTCCGAGCAGGCCGGCCGGCCCATGAACGACCAGGCCTGGGCAGCCTGGGCGGCGGTCAAACGGGTGTCCGACACCGTCGCGCGCCTGCGGAGCGGCGATCCCGCCGACCTGCTCGCCGCCTTGCGCAAAGATTTGGCCTTCGACGGTCAAAAGGGCGTCGACATGAGTTTTCGCGACAACGGCCAGCTGCGTCAGCCCTTGCTGCTAGTCGACCATGGCGAGATCGTCGGTGAAGCACCGGTACGCGGTGTAGTTGCCAATGGCGACCTCGATTCCCTCGGCCCAACAACCTGCCCCAAGTAGATGCAACGGCCGGCCCACTAAAATTCAATTGCCAACCTCGGAGTCCTAACATGCGTATCGTTCTTCTCTCCCTGCTTCTGGCCTTGGCCCTCGACAGTGCGGCGGCGACTGGCCGCATATTCGTCAGTAATGAAAAGGGCGACAGTGTCAGCGTCATCGATACCCAAACCAACCAGGTCATCAAGACCATCGCCGTCGGCAAGCGCCCGCGCGGCGTCGGCCTCGCGCCGGACGGCAGCGCGGTCTATGTAGCGATAAGCGGTGAGAACCACATCGCCGTCATCGATCCCAACAGCCTCGAGGTCACAGGCCAGTTCCCCAGCGGCGATGATCCGGAAGCGTTTGCCGTGCACAAGAACGGCAACATTTATATCTCCAACGAGAACGACGCCAAGGCTTCGGTCTACGACCCCCATACCGGCAAGCTGATAGCAGAAATCGAGGTCGGCATCGAGCCCGAAGGCGTGGCCATCTCGCCCGATGGTACGAGTGCCATCGTCACCAGCGAATCGACCAATATGCTGCACATCATCGCGATCCCCGAGCACACAGTGATAAACAGCATCCTGGTCGGCGCGCGACCGCGCTCGGCCACCTTCAGCGCCGATGGCAAACTGGCCTACGCGACCTCCGAGATCGGCGGTGAGGTAAAAAAGCTCGATGTCGCGAGCGGCGCCATCCTCGGCAAGATGGCCTTGAGCGACGATCAGGCCAAGCCCAAGGACATCGTCGTCAGCCGCGACGGCAAGCGTCTTTATGTCGCCGGCGGACGTGCCAACCGCGTCTTTGTGCTCGACGCCAACAGCCTCGATATCCTCACCAGCGTGGCCGTTGGCAAGCGTGTCTGGGGACTGGCGCAGTCGCGCGACGGCAACCGGCTCTACACCACCGATGGTGTCGACAACCAGGTATCCGTGATCGACACCAAGCGCAATTCGGTGGTGGCAAAGATTGCCGTCGGCGAAGCGCCATGGGGCATTGCCATCGACGATTGATGATCGCGGTGCCCGAGCGGCGAAACCCCGTGCGTGTCACCTCATTTGAACCGCATCGCCACACGCGCTTGCGGTTTTTTCTCGTCCCTACAGCCGCAGCCTGACGCCCACCCATGCGGCCCGCGGCGCGCCGGCCCCGACGAAAAGCGGGCGCTGATCGGCAAGCCCCGGCAAAACTTTCTCCGGCGACTCGCCCAGCAGGCCGAAACTCTCATAGTCAGTGTCGAACAGGTTGCTGACGCGGGTGAAAATTTCCAAGCGCTGATTCACGGCATAAGAGGCGCGCAGATTGA
>JANMJF010000061.1:0-7813 GCA_031371245.1 Pseudomonadota bacterium
TATCGCGAAATCGGCCGACGCGCGGTGAGCTATACGATGGAGCGCGCCGGTATTACCTTCAGTGACGACGAGGCCCAGCTGCTGGTGGCGGCCATCGAGAATCTAGCGCCTTTTCCGGAAGTACCACCGGCGCTGGCGCGACTCGCGACGCGCTATCGCCTCGCGATTCTCTCCAATGGCGATCGCGACATGCTTGAAGCGGCCAAGCCCTACCTCGGTCATCGCTTCGACACGACGATTTCGGTGCAGGAGGCCGGCTGCTTCAAACCGCACCGGCGCAGCTATGAAACCGCAGCGCGCATTCTCGAAGTGGCGCCCCATGAGATCCTGCACGTCGCCAACCATGCCTTTGATTGCATAGGCGCCAGCGCCGCCGGCCTGCGCGCGGCCTTCATCGACCGCCGTGGTCGTCCCTATGGCCAGACACCCCACGCAGCCGCCATCACGGTGACCTCGATAAGCGCGCTCGCCGATGTGCTGCTTGCCTAGCGATCAGCCAGTACGCAGACTACCGGCACAACTCACTGCACCACCAACGAGGGGAAAAAACGATGGCGAAAAAGACCGCCCAGGGTTTGAATGTCGGGGTATTCCAGGTGATGGCCGACATGCACTACGGCGACCCGGCCGTGATCGCGAAATGTGCCGAGGACCTCGGCTTCTCGTCCTACTGGGTGCCGGAGCACACCGTCATTCCGCAGGGCTCGGCTGACGTCTATCCGGGCAAGCAGCCGGGCGAGGTGGCTCCCGATTATCTGTTCAAGATGCCCGACCCTTACATCGCGCTGGCACGCGCGTCGGCGACCACCAAGACCATCGGCCTCGGCACTGGCGTTTCTCTGATCCCGGAACGCAATCCTCTGCTGACGGCCAAGGAAATCGCGAGCATCGATCACTATTCCGGCGGTCGCATGATGCTCGGCATCGGCGCCGGTTGGAACGAAGCGGAATGCCGCGTCATGGGCGGCGATTTTGAGCATCGCTGGAGCCAGACCAAGGAATCCATCGAAGTCATGAAGAAGCTGTGGAGCGGCGACTATGTCGAGCACCATGGTAAGTATTATGACTTCCCGCCGGTCATCTGCCTGCCGCGCCCGGCACGACGCCCCAATCCGCTGATCTTGCTCGGCTCCATCGGTTCACCGCTGGTTTTCAAGCGTACCGTTGAATGGGGCGATGGTTGGCTGCCGTTCTCGGTCGATCTGACTGAGGTAGCCAACGGCCGAGCGCAACTGAGCAAACTCGCCAAGGCGGCTGGCCGCGATCCGGCCAGCATCGACGTGACACTGTTCGCGCCCGACGCATTCTTCCGCAAGCCCAGTGAGCTGGCGGAAGTTGCCAAGGCCGGCGCTAATGGTGCCGTGCTGTGGATCCAAGGCACGAACGAGGCCCACATCGTCGCCGAGCTGAAGGAACTCGCCGCCAAGATTTTCTAAGCGAACGCGCCCCTGCGAATGAATTCGCGTCGGTAGGGGTGCACCTCGATTGCAATCGGAGTGACGGCCATGGCTTACCAATACCTCAAGATCGCGCGTCGCAACCACGTCGCGGTGGTGACCTTCAATCGCCCTGAGCGCGCCAATGCGCTTAACTTCGAACACCTGTCTGAAATCGAACATTGCGCGTTGTCTTTGCGCGAGGATGCCGATACGCGAGTCGTGATCTTCACTGGCGCCGGCAAGCATTTTTCGGCCGGCGCCGATCTAGTCGATTTCCCCGACGAACTTACCTACCCGCTGGTGGTGCGACGGCGGCGCTTTCGCATCGGCGAGCGCGCCTTGCACGCCATGCTTGGCATCGATCAGATCACTATCGCGGCCTGGACCGGCGGTGCCATCGGCGGCGGCGCCTGTCTCGCTACTGCCGCAGATTTCCGCATTGGCGCCTCGGACTGCTTCATCCACTACCCGGAAATCGATCTGGGCATGAATCTAATGTGGCAGAGCCTGCCACTCACCGTGCACCTGCTCGGACCGACCCGCGCCAAACGCCTGGTGATCGGTGGTGAACGTGTGCATGCCGAGACCTTGCTGAATTGGGGCCTGCTCGAAGAAGTGGTGCCAACCGCCGATCTGCTGGCCCGCGCTGAGGCGTTTGCCGTCACCTATGTCAACAAGTCACCAGTCGGTGCGCAAATGATCAAGCGCAGCGTCAATCAAATCGTCGGCGCCGTAGACCGTGCACTCATGCACATGGATGCCGATCAGAATTTGTTGACTCATACCGGCGCAGATCAGAAGGCGGCCGCCGCTGCCTATGCCGCCAAGACCACACCGACATTTACCGGCGATTGACCTGCCCCGTCGCGCAGCAGGAGACACCGCCCATGTCCATGTCCCCCGACGCCGTCATCGACACGCGTTTCTTCGGTCACCCGCGCGCCCTAGGCACGCTGTTCTTCACCGAGTTGTGGGAGCGCTTCAGCTATTACGGTATGCGCGCGATCCTGATCCTGTTCATGACCGCGTCGGTGCAAAGCGGCGGACTGGGTTTCGACGTCGGCACTGCCGGTGCGGTGTATGGGCTCTATACCGGCATGGTCTACCTCGCCTGCCTACCGGGCGGTTGGCTGGCGGATCGTCTGCTCGGCGCGCGGCGCGCGACGGTGATCGGTGGCACTATCATCATGGTCGGCCATCTGTGCCTGGCCCTGCCGCGCAACGAGAGCTTCTATCTCGGACTGGTGCTGCTGGTGATCGGCACCGGTCTGCTCAAGCCCAATGTCAGTACCCTGGTCGGGCAACTCTATGCCGCCGAAGACCGACGCCGCGACGCGGGCTTCTCGCTTTATTACATGGGCATTAACACCGGCGCTTTCCTGGCACCTCTGGTGTGCGGTGCGCTGGCGCAAGGCGAGGGCTTTCGAGCCGTGCTGGTATCGTTCGGCATCGCACCCAGTCAGGCCTGGCATTTCGGTTTTGGCGCAGCAGCGGTCGGCATGGCCTGCGGTCTCGTCACTTACTTGCATGGCAGCGCGCAATTTGGCAACGCAGGTCTGCCACCGCTCGCATCGCACGCGCGCGCGCAAGCCTCGCGCATCGCGTGGCGCGGTGGCCTGGGGTTGCTGGGACTCATCGCCGTAGTCATCGCGCTGGTGATCTGTGGCGCGTTGACCATTAGCGCAACGGGTCTCGGCAATGCCTTCGGCCTGGCGCTACTCGCGATCACGATCACATTCTTCTTGTGGATCTTCTTACGCGCCGATTGGAGTGCGGCTGAGCGTCGCCGTCTATGGATGGTGTTGGCATTGTTTCTTGGTGCAACCGCGTTCTGGTCTTTGTACGAACAGGGGGGCTCAACGCTGACGCTGTTCGCCGAACGCAACACCGATACGCGCTTGCTCGGCTATGACTTCCCGGCTAGCTGGATGCAGTCGCTGAACCCGATCTACATCATTTGCGGATTGGCGCCGGCCTTTGCCTGGTTGTGGCTGCGCCTCGGCACACGAGAGCCGTCGAGCACCGCCAAGTTTGCGCTGGGGCTAGCGTTCATGGCGGCCGGCTATGGGGTGATGATGGTGGCGGGCAGCATCGCGCAGAGCGGTGTGCGGGTCAGTCCGATGTGGCTGGCGGTGATGTATTTTTTACACACCCTGGGGGAGATGTGTTTAAGCCCCGTGGGTTTGAGCGCGATGACCAAGCTGGCGCCGGCTCGTATCGCCAGTCTGACCATGGGCGTGTGGTTTCTTGCGAGTTCTATCGGTTCTTACCTCGGCGGCCGGGTAGCAAGCTTGTATGACAGCTTGGGACTGGTCGAGATTTTCAGCGCGTTGACCGGCTTCGCGGTCATAGCAGCGGTGGTGATGGCGCTGCTCGTAAGGCCGCTACAGCGCATGCTTGAAGCACATCACCCAGTGTAAATCAGCGGGCGCGGTCCTATAAGGCCAGCGCTGTCCTCAGTGGCATTCCGCTTCAGCGCCTTCGTCGTCCTTCTTCTCGTCTTCCTTCGCTTTGTCGCGCTTGCCCTCACCGAGCATGGCCAGGACCGAGTCGATGGCGGGGTCTGCGAACAAACCGCTAATGAAAGTTCCGGTCTGCGCAGTGGTATCAAGTAGCGGATCGCTCAGCAGATCGGCGCACCCCGTACAGGTGGTGAAGGTGATCTTCGCCGTGCCGCCCAGACCCAGGAACACGGCATCGGCATTAGCCGCGCTGCCGACCTGCATCTTGATATCGCCGGATTTCACTGTCAGTTCCCCGAAGGACGCGATGGAAGCAAACGCCCCCGCACTGCCGCCGCCGTTCATCTCAATGAACTCGGAGTTCACATCCAGCGATTTCACGCCAAAGATGACTGCGAAGGGCGCGTCCAACTGCGGAAGCGTCGTGCTGTCCTGGTCATCAGGAACAAATTTTTTGAGGATATCGACACTGCTGGTCGGTTCGATATCGCTACCCGTACCAGCCGTCAGGCTGACCAGGCCGCTGCCGTGGGCGAGTATCTTCGTGCTTTCGAGGCCCACCAGCGCAGCATAGGCGCCCTTCGTCGACCCCCCGTGCACCACCACATCTTCTGCTTCTACTTCCAACTCGTTGGCCCTGACCAAAGTAGGCCGCGTATCCGCCACCACGTTGACAAAGCCTTCACCGACCTCGCGCTGACTGGCGTCACCGCCAGGCGCATTGGCGAACAAGCGCAGGAACCCATCCGTGACGATATTGCCTTTGATATCGATACTGCGCCCTGCTTCGAGGGTCAATTTGCCGCGCTTGGCAATGATATTGGTGCCTTCGGGAATGAAAATATCGTTGCTGGCTTGCAGGGTCAGGGCGCCACCGCCATTCAGGAAGTTGACGATCGCCGGGACCGAAACCGCCAGATCGTCGGCAGCGCTGTTAGCAAAGCCGATCGTATCGACCGCCTGGGTCTTGCTGCCGTCCAGCAAATCGATGCGGCCGGCGTGGGCACGACCATCGACACTAGCTAGCGGACTGGCGAACAGTACTCGCTCCCCATCCAGCGCGAATACCGAGCCGTTGCCGATAAAATCGCCAGGCGCGCCAACGAAGCTATTGCCGTTATTGATCGCGCCCACCGGTAGCCCGCGCGCGACGTTCAGGTAGGTCACGGCACCTGCGTTGTTGTGGTAGCTCGTAGTAAACAGCACGTGGTTACCCGACGTCAGTCTCATCATGTCGTGCGAGAACTGTTCGTCTTGATTGAGGCCGACAAAATCGCCGGCGAAGCCACCGACCAGGCTGTTTTTCGCGGTGACCTTGCCGACCGGACGCTCACCCGGTTTAAACCAGGTAATTGCACCGCGGGTGCCATTCCAATTAGGTGTGAAGACCGCTGCGAAAGCCGGTGCAGTGGTGCCTGGCGGAACGAAGGTTCCGCTGTTGAAAAAATCGACCTGGTCACCGAAGCCAGCGCCAACCTGGTCGCCGGCGAAGCTGCCGACCAGACTATTAGTCACTGTGATCTGACCTACCACCCGTTCGCCCGGCGTGAACCAGGTGATAGCGCCGCGGGCGTCGTTCCAACTGGAAGTAAATATCGCCCCAAGCTCATTGTTCGGGCCATAGGTCGCGATAACCGTGCCGAAGCGATTGCCACCGACATTATCGCCCGCAAACGAGCCAACCAGGCTGTTGCCGGTGCTGATACGGCCGGCAAACGCCGTGGTTGTCCCAACGAAGTTGCCGGTATTCATATCGAGCATGGTGATCGCGCCGGCATCCTGTGCCGCGCCATTGTCCCAGTTGGGACTGAAAATCGCCTGGACACCCGCCTGCACAAAACGCTGGTCGGAGCCCACTGCATCACCGGCGCGGTTACCCACCAGGCTGTTCGCAGCGCTGATGACACCGGTCGGCGCGTTGGTGACGTCGATGAAAGTGACCGCGCCACGCGTGCCGTGGGTACTGGTTAACAGCATGTGACCATTGCCGAAATTGGCCGGCGAACTGGCGCCAACACGGTCACCGCTGGTGGCGCCGACTAAGCTGTTGCCTGCGCCGAGTGTGCCCTTGATGCCCGATGTATTGGTACCGAAGGTCAGCGCACCGGCGTTGTTGTTGAAGCCCGGTGTACGCACCATATAAACGTTGGAGCCGAAAATTTCGTTGACACCGAAAAGCCCTACGCGGTCGCCGGCGGCGGCGCCGACCAGGCTGTTCGCAGCGCCGACCGTGCCGCGCAGGTTGTTGCTACCGTTCCAGAAGGTGACTGCACCACGGCCGTTGTTCCAATCGCTATGGACGAACAGGCGGTTGCCGTTGTTTAACACTTGCTGGAAGCCGCTACCGATGGCATCGCCGACGTTGCTGCCGACCAAGCTGTTGCTCGCACTGATCGCGCCTGTGGCAGGTGCGCTAGGCAGGAAGGTGGTGATCGCGCCTGCATCGGCGACACCGACATTATCCCAATCCGGACTCAGTACCACGACGCGGGTGGTGGTGCCAAAATTGATGGCGAATACGTCGCTGTTGCTGCGTCCGATGCCATCACCAGCGGTGGATCCGACCAGACTGTTGGTCGCATCCATCGGACCCGTCGGCGTGCTGACGGCCGGGTCGACGAAGGTTAAGGCGCTCTTGCCACCGTCGAAATTTGCGGTGCGCGCATACCATAGATTGGGGGTGCCGGAGACAAAGCGCAGATTGGCTTGGCCGACACCGTCGCCAGCATTCGCCCCCACCAGACTGTTGCTGGCATCAAGCACGCCGCTCACGCCGGTGAGTTCGTTGCCCCAGGTCAGCGCACCAGCATCAATGGCCGCGCCGTTGTCACTCCACTTCGGGCTGCGTATCACGAGTGCGGAGCCCGTCAACATCTGCACGCCACCGATCCCGACCTTGTCGCCGGCTATCTGGCCAACCAAGCTATTGCTCGAAGAAATATCCCCGCTCAGGCCCGTGCCATTGACAAGATCGACGAAGGTCGCCGCGCCGATATTGCCGTTCCACTGCGGATTGAGCAGGAAGAGGTTGCCGTTGTTAGTGGAGTCAGTATTGCTGTTGATGCCGAGAGTGTCGTTGGCCTGCGTACCCACAAAGCTGACGCTATTGTCATCGGCGAAGCCACGCACCCCTTGCGCATCGTCGCCTATGGTGACCGCACCTGCGTCGGCCGCGCTGGTGACTGAATTATTGACCAGGGGGCTGAACACCAGGTAATACCCAGGGCCTACACCGGAGGTATCGAAACCGGCGCTACCGACGCGGTCGTTGACGCTGCGGCCGACCAGACTGTTGGTCTGATCCAACACGCCGGCCAAAACACCGGCTGTGCTGCCACCAAAATGCCCAGTAGTGGTGTCAAGGAAGGTGACCGCGCCAGCGTTACCATTCCACTGATCGCTGACAATCAGCACGTTATTGTTCTGCAATACGAAGGGGTCGCCATTGCCAACTTTGTCGTTGACGTGGTCGCCGACCAGACTGTTGCCGCTACCGACCAACCCGGCGACATGCCGTGGCCGATCCCGGCCGGCGGGCGGTGCGGATCACGTTCGGCCGTCAGACCGTGCTGGAGGGCGATGCCCTGGCCGCCGCCCTGGCGGAAAGGCGGGCCGCGTGAGCCCGCCCGAGGATACCATGCCCAAGGACACCCCAGGGGACGCCCCAGGGGAAATCATGGCGGAAACCATCGCCGCCAACCTGCGCGAGGTCCGCGAACGGATCGCCAACGCCGCCCTGAAAGCCGGACGCGCGCCCGGTTCCGTGACTCTGGTGGCCGTCTCCAAAACCAAACCAATCGAAGACATACAAGCCGCTTATGATGCTAATTGTAAGATTTTTGGTGAAAATAAGGTGCAGGAAATGGTACAAAAATGGGAGGTTTTACCCAAAGATATTCAATGGCATTTAAT
>JANMJF010000064.1:0-4699 GCA_031371245.1 Pseudomonadota bacterium
AAGAACGGTGACATCACGACGCACTACTCGGCGGTCGAGATCACCGAACTACTCGATGCCGTCGAAAGAGTGAGCTTAAGGACGATCAACGGCCATGGTTTGGTGTTGATTCGTGGAGGTTTTTCGCCGAAATCCCCACAAATCCCCCAACCGAGGCCTGTGCTCGTGCTGGAGGGAGAACGCAAGTAGATGAAAACATTGGTGGCTATGGGTGGATTTGAACCACCGACCTCAGCATTATGAGTGCCGCGCTCTAACCAACTGAGCTACATAGCCGGGAGATACCGATGCGCGCTGCGGGAAGCGGCGCCGGACTTGGGGCCGGGAATGATCGTGGGTGACCCGGAGCCTGTCAAGGTTGAGCGAGGGACGGTGCCCTCACCTACAATGGCGCCCCCTCATACAAACCGGGCTGACCATGCACGCTCATCCGATTCCCGACCATGGCCTCGTCATCGATGAGATCGCTGTGCTCCCCGCATGGATCGACTACAACGGCCATATGAATGTGGCCTATTACATCAAGGCCTTTGAAATCGGCATCGATTCCTACAAGGCCGTGGTGGGGATGACCTTGGGCTATATCGAGCGCGCCGGGCGTTCGACTGTCGCCCTGGAATCGCACGTCACTTATCAGCAGGAAGCCCATCTCGGTGAGTGCCTGCGCATCGAGACTCGCATCCTCGATTGCGATGGCAAGCGCGTGCACGTGTATCAGGAGATTTACAGGGATACCACGCTGCTGGCCACCCAAGAAACATTGGCCATCAGCTTCGATACTGGCGCACGCCGCACCAGCCCCTTCGAGCCGGCCATCGCGGATAATTATCGGCGTCTGGTCGAGGCACAAGCCGCGCTGCCGCGACCGCCATGGGTGGGCCGCGCGATTTCGATCAATGCCCGACGGCCGCCCGGCTGACGGCCGTCGGATTCAGCGCCCGCGCCACTGCGGGCTGCGTTTCTCGACGAAGGCACGTGGCCCTTCCAGGGCGTCCTCGCTGGCGTAGAGTGTTTTGACACTGGCGTAATCGGCACTGGCGGCGAGTTCAAGACTGGCTTCTTCCAGGCCGCGATTGACGACATCGAGACTGGTGCGGATCGACAGTGGCGCGCATTCGATGATCTGCCGTGCCCAAACTAGCGCGCAGGCCAACACCTCAGCGCCGGGCACCACTTCGTTGACCAGGCCGAGGCGCAAGGCTTCGTCGGCGTACACGCGGCGTCCGGTCAGGATCATCCCCAGCGCGGGCTTAAGGCCGATCTGGCGGGGCAGACGATGCAAGCCGCCGGCGGTGGCGGCAAGTCCGACCCTGGCTTCGGGCAGACCGAAATAGGCATGTTCGGCGGCAATAATCAGGTCACAGGCCAACGCAATCTCGAAACCACCGCCAACGGCGAGGCCGTTGACGGCCGCGATGACCGGTTTAGAGCGGTGAAAGTCGGCGGTCAGTCCCGCAAAACCGGACTCCGGCACGCGCCGCGCATGGCCTTCCGCCAGGTAACGTAAATCGTTGCCGGCGCAGAATGCGCGCTCGCCAGCGCCAGTCAGGATCGCGACTCGCGCAGTCGGCTCGGCCGCGAAGTCGGAGAAGATCTCGGCCAGTTCGAAGTTGGCGGGTGGATGCAGCGCATTCATGCGCGCCGGGCGATTGATAGTGACGAGCCAGATGCCGTCGGCGACATCAACGCTGGAAAATTCTGGCACCCGCCCGCACTCCGGCCTTTAAAGGGCCATGATAGGCGCCGCGCCGCTGGCAGTTAAAGCTGCGCGACGCGAGGCGGGCGGCGGCTTAGCGCGAACACATCAGCGCACGCCAAACACGACGATGGTCTTGCCACTGACGCTGATCAGATGCTGCTCTTCGAGATTCTTCAGCACGCGGCCAACCATCTCACGGGAACAGCCGACGATGCGGCCGAGTTCTTGACGGGTGACGCGGATCTGCATGCCGTCGGGATGGGTCATGGCATCCGGTTCCTTACACAGGTCGAGCAACGAACGCGCGACGCGGCCGGATACGTCCATGAAGGCCAAGTCGCCGATTTTTCGATTCATCTTGCGCAGACGGGTGGCGAGCTGCGAGGAGATGGCGAACAACAGGTCGGGGAACACGGTCGACATGCCCTTCAGCCTTTCATAGCTGATCTGGGCGATCTCGCAGGGGTTCTTGGCGCGCACCAGGGCGCTACGGTTGACGTGCTCGTTGAACAGTCCGATTTCACCGAAGAAGTCGCCGGCGTTGAGGTAGGCCAGCACCAGCTCGCGGCCCTCCTCGTCCTCAAGCATGACCGTCACTGAGCCGCGCACGATATAGAACAAATCGTGGGACGGGTCGCCCTGCCGGATGATGGTGCTCTTGGCCGGGTACTGCCTTCTGTGGCAATGCTCAAGGAAGCGCAGAATCAATTCGTCGGCCTTGGCCTTGATCGGTTGCACGACGCTCATGAATTAACCCCGCTGCCTAAAGTGCGCAAACAATGTCTTGGACGACTTGTAAACAAATATCGACCATATTGTGCAAACTTGAATGTTGTGCGCTTAAGATACTCATTTATTGGGCTTAAAAGCCATCCTGCGTTGTCCATACCGGGCATTTATCACACTACGGTTGCCGGTCGAGGGCGCCGCATACCAGGGGCGACTCGCTATGAATTCGACGATCAAATGGGTCGACGGCGCCATGTTCGTCGGCATCACCGGCAGCGGTCACACGGTGGTGGTCGATGGCCCGCCCGAGGCTGGCGGCCGTAATCTCGCCCCGCGCCCGATGGAATTGGTGCTGACCGGGCTCGGCGCGTGCACCGCCTTCGACGTGGTCGATATCCTCAAGAAAGGTCGTCATCCGATCGCCGGCTGTGAAGTGGAATTGCAGGCCGAGCGCGCCGCAGAAGTGCCCAAGGTGTTCACCCGCATTCACATTCATTTCAAGGTCAGCGGCCCTGGTCTCAAACCGACGGCGGTCGAGCGGGCGGTCACTCTGTCGGCTGAGAAATACTGCTCAGCGACCCTCATGTTGCGGGCCAGCGTCGCCATTACCCACGACTTCGAGATAGTGGACACCCGCCTGGCGACGGCCTGAGTCCGACGCATTCCAGGCCAGCGCGCGCGCCACCATGCGTTCGGGGTTGTCGCCCTTACGCCAGCTCGCCACGCCACAGGCGATGGCGTCGATACCGGGCGCCGCCAGCAGCGCCGCGAGCTTGGCGCGCAGGCGGTCGCTCGCTGCTAGCGCAGTTTCGGGCAGTACCACCAGCAAAGTGTCATCGCGCCACTGACCGAGCAGGTCGACCCAGCGCAAGTGCTCTTTCAACAGCCGCGCCACGCCGGTCAGACGCGTCGGCGCCGCCATGGCCTGGCAATGCACGGTGATGCAACTCAATTCATTGTGATAGCGCCGGCTGCGGGAGATCTCGCTGTCCAGCCGATGCTGGATAGCAGCCCGGGCGAGCAGACCCGAAGCCGCTACCGAGTCCGGCACACCGCCGGCCAAGGTGCTCAAGAACCACACCAGCGCATGACCGCGATCCAACAACAGCAGCACCGCCCCGCTGCCGCCCGGATATTCGTAACGTTGGGTGATGCCGAGCATGGCGCCATCGATGCGCACCTCGACCGGTTCACTGCCAGCCTCGGTTGGCCCATAGGGCAGCGCAAGTTCCGCCATCGAGCGCCCGAGCAGAGCCTCGACAGGACACTTGAGCAAGGTCGCGGTGTAGTCGTTGACCCAATTCACCCGCTGGTTGCGATCTACCAGCACGACGCCGATGGCAAGCGTCTCAAGCACAGCGCGGGCGTGCTCGGGGTGGATTTCTATCATCACAATTCCTGTCTCGGCCGCAGCGGATGCGCTCTTAGCGGCGCACCCACACGCGACTTTAGGCAGGCGTGCCGAGACAGTTCAGGAAGGCTTCTTCGAGAGTGCCTGCGCTGTAGTGCTGGAGGAAAATCGCTGGCGCGCCGACGAATACCAGACGGGCGTTGTCCAGCACTGCAATACGGTCGCACAAGGCTTCCACGTCGGCGAGCAGATGGGTACTGAAAAACAGCGTTGCGCCAGCCGCCTTCTGCGCGGCCAGCCGGCGCTTGAAGAGCAGCCGAGCGCGAGGGTCGAGACCGCTCATGGGTTCGTCCAACACCAGCAGCGCACGGCGCGCGAGGATGCAGGCAATGAGTCCAAGTTTTTGCGCCATGCCCTTTGAATATTCCCGCAACGGACGCGCCAGCGCCGACGGCTCAAGATCGAGCGCTACCGCTTCGGCCTCGGCTTCAGCCACCACCAGCGGTTGCCCATGCAGCGCGAGCAGATAGCGCAGCAATTGGGCGCCGGTGGCAAAGCTCGGCGGGTTGAAGCGTTCGGCGAGATAACTGAGATGGGCGCGCGCGGCGGGCTCAAAAGACGGCGTGCCGAACACGCTGATGGTGCCGCTGTCGGAGCGGGCGAGATCGAGCAGGGCGCGCAGCAAGGTGGTCTTGCCGGCACCGTTGACGCCTAGCAGCCCCAGCGCTTCGCCGGGCGCAACGTCGAAGCTCACCTCATCCAGCACACGGCGCGCGCCGAAAGACTTGGCCACGGCGCGAAATTCGACGGCGTTCACGGGCGCCCCGGTCTTCGTCGCACAACCTGCGGCGTCAGTACAAGTAAACGCCGTTGCAGTTTTGCTCGTTCTTGGCGATGTCCCAGATATTGGGTGTGGGCTG
>JANMJF010000068.1:0-15705 GCA_031371245.1 Pseudomonadota bacterium
GTCGAACGGTCCCGGCGCAATGCAGTTGACGTTGATATGGCGTGTGGCGAGATGGGCGGCGAGCATACGCGTCAGATGATGCAGCGCCGCCTTGGACGATGCGTAAGAAAAGTTCTCGAACACTGGCGTGTGCAGGCCATCGACCGAGCCGATATTGATGACGCGCGCCGGATCGTCGGCGCGCGCGGCGCGCTCGAGAACTGGTAGCAATTTCTGCAGCAGAAAGAACGGCGACTTAACGTTCAGATCCATGACCTTGTCCCAGCCCGCTTCGGGAAACGCGTCGATACTGCCGCCCCAGGTCGCGCCGGCATTGTTGACCAGGATGTGCAGCTTTTCCTCGCGCCCACTGAGTTCCGCGGCAAGGCGTTCGACTTCACTCATCTTGCCAAGATCCGCCGGCAGCGAAATGCAGGTGCCGAGTTCCGACAATTCCGCCGCCGCGGCGTCGCAGACTTCTTTCTTACGCGAACAGATATAGACCCGCGCACCCGCCGCGACATAACCACGCGCCACCATGAGACCGATACCACGGGAACCGCCCGTGACGAGTGCAACCTTGTCGGCAACAGAGAACAATTCGTTGATCATCGAAAATCCATCCTGAGACATCTTAGTGGCTGGCGCCATCGTCATGTTCGCGCGCTGGCGAGGGAAGTACTGCGGATGGCGCAACGGAGCCCGGCTTGCTGGCCGTCGCCGCCTTAGCGCCGCTGTCGTCATTGAGAATTCGCAGGATAGCGTCGTGAACCTGCTCGCTCTGCGCGCGCAGCGGATCTGCGGCGCTGATATTGCCATCAATGCGCGAGAAGCTGTTGGCGGCCTGACGCAACTGCACGATGCCCATATTGAACCAGGCCTTGGCGTAGTGCGCGTCGCGCGCTAGCACTTCACGATAGGCAGTCACCGCCCGCTCGGGTTGATCGGAACGCGCCAGCGCATTGGCATAGCGAAACCACAATTGGGTATCCTGCGGCAGCTCTTCCACGAGCACGCCATAGGCCGTAGCGGCTGTCGCCCAGTCGGCCTTCTCATAGCTCTCTTCGGCGCGTGCGGCGGTGGCTTTGATATTGTCCGCACTGCGACCCTCGGGCTTGGGGGACATCGAGGCACAGCCGACCAGCGCGAGCAGCAGTGCACACAGCAGGCCTCGTTGCGTTCGCAGCTTGTTCATATGCCCTCGCGCGCTATGAATATCATCACCATCGGGAAGGCCAACAGGACAAAGTCATGCAAGCCTTTTGCGCGTAGGTGTTCGGCATACCTTCACAGGATCCGTCGCGCCAGGTGACTATTGCCTAGTGCCTTTTGCGAGATCGGTCGGACTGCCGGACGACGAGACGTCCGTGGTATTCGGATCGGCATTGCTGGCGGTGCCGGTGTCGCCACCAAGTTCTGCGCTCGTGGCGCCCATCTGCCCGCGAATAGTGTCGCCAAACAGACCATAGATAGCGATCCCGGCAACCGCGATGAGGGCCACGATGATGATGTACTCGATCATGCTCTGGCCAAGTAGCCTGCGCTTTTGCTCGCTCATTTTGCACTCCCCTCCGCAAGTTCGCCGCTCATGTGTCTACCCTCGGCTCCCGGTGCTGCGACGAACCATATACGATGTACTCGGCATCCGCCAAGCTTCGATAAACCGTTAGTGCAGATGCCAGTGGAACGGCGCGTAAGCACGCAGGAGACGGATCGCGATGCAGGCCGGAGTGATATTCGATGCCGACACCGGCGCAGTCGTAGTCGGACACGTCCGTCGCACCACGGCAGCTTGGGAACGCATGCGTGGTCTGGTGGGCCGAGCTGCGCTCGCGCCGGACCATGGCCTGTGGTTAGCGCCCTGCAGTAGCGTACACACCGCCTTCATGGCTTATCCCATCGACGTCGTGTTTCTCGATCGTAGCCTGGTGGTCCTGCACATCGTGCCAGCGCTGGCGCCGTGGCGCAGCGCGCTGCGACTGCGCGCACGTTCGACCTTGGAACTCGTGGCCGGCGCGGCCGCGACCTGTGAACTCACGATTGGACAAAGGCTGCGCTGGCAGGCCCGCCGGTGACCGCGCGCCGCGCGCGGGTCCGCTGCGATGGCCAGCCCGGCCGGTATTCGCTAACCTTGGGTGCTGCATTCACGTCACGACAGGGGAGAACGAGTCATGGCCGGCGTCGGTACCACCAAGGTTTTCGAGAACGACAAAATCATCGTCTGGGAATTCGTGCTCGCACCGGGCGACACTACGCCCATGCACACTCACGAGCACGATTATATTTTCTACGTGCTGGATGGCGCACCGCTGCAGGTGTTCGACGCCGCCGGCCAAGATCTCGGCACACTGGATGCGAGTACGGGCTCAGTATTCGTGCTGCGCATGGAAGGCGATGAGCTGGTCGGCGTACACGACCCTGCGGTCCGTGTGCCGGCCACCCATGCGGCCAAGAATACTGGCACGACGCGCTATCGCGAAATCCTGGTCGAGACCAAGTAGGCGTTGGGAAAGCGCTGATCGATCTGGTGCCCGCGCACTGGGCGCTATGTTCGACTCGCCGGTGGCGGCTGTGCAGGTCCGACTTTAGTCGGACCCGCAGAAGATCCGGACCCACATGTTAAGAGGAATCCCCCATGAACACTGACGTCACCGAACTCGCGCGCGCCGCCGGCGCCAATATGTATGCCCGCGATCGCGCCTCCCAGGCGCTCGGCATCAAACTGCTGGAGATCCGTCCGGGTTATGCACGCATGTCGATGGTGGTCGAGGACTGGATGCTGCAGGGCCACGACGTCTGTCATGGCGGACTCATGTTTGCTTTGGCCGACACGGCCATGGCCTTTGCCAGCAATTCCCATAACGAAGCGCATCTGGCCTTGAATGCCAACATCGATTTCCTGCGTCCGGCGCAATTGGGCGAAACCTTGATAGCCGAAGCGCACGAAGGCAATCGCACACGCCGCACTGGCATGTACGATGTCAGCATCGTCAATGACCAGGGCCAAGCCGTGAGTCATTTCCGCGGTCGCACCTTTGGTGTGGGTGGCGAGGTCATGCGTTAAGGCAGCTGAATTCACCGGACACGAATGCCGCCCCTCAACCCCGCTCGTCTGCAAGCCGTGGTGTTCGCGCTGGTGTGCGCGGCCTTCGTTAACATCTACATCACCCAACCTATCCTGTCGGTGCTCGAAGACCAGTTCCACGCGTCGATATTGCAGGTGTCTTTCAGCGTCTCAGCCGTACTGCTCGGCATCGCGCTCGCCAATCTGCCCTTTGGCGCTCTGGCCGATCGCTGGCCGGTGGGGCGCTTGGTGTTACTCGGCGGCAGCGTGATCGCGCTGGCCGGTCTGGTGTGCAGCGTGACTGATAGTCTCAGCGTCTTGATCGCCGCACGCTTCGTGCAGGGTGCCTTCGTACCGGCGCTGACCACTTGTCTCGCCGCCCATCTCGCGCGGCTGTTGCCGGCTGCGAGTCTGAACGTGGTGATGGGTTCCTACGTGGCCGCCACCGTGTTGGGAGGCATGCTCAGTCGCCTGCTCGGCGGGTATGTCTTCCCGCCCGCCCACTGGCGCTGGGCTTTTGTCGTGGCGGCGGTCGCGGTGGTGATAGCGGTGCTGCTGGGCTGGCGTGAACTGCGTGACGCGCCGGCGCCACCACCAGCCCATCGCGACAGTGTCACCTTCGGCGCACTGCTCTCGCAGCGCTCGTTGTGGCTGTCGTATCTGTGTGGCGCGGCCGGCCAGGCGGTGTTCTCGCCGGTGTTCAATTACATGCCTTATCGTCTGGCCGAAAAACCATTCGAGCTCTCAACCCAACAAACCTCGCTGGTCTATCTGGTCTACCTGGTCGGCATCGTGATGGGGCCAGGCGCGGGACGCATTGCCAATCGCTACGGCAGCGGCCGCACCTTGTTAGGCGGCGCGACGGTGCTGGCCGGGGCGTTATTGTTATTACTGGTGCCGTCGGTAACCGCGGTGGTGGTCGCATTGGTGCTGGTATGCGGCGGTTTTTTCACCGTCCATGCGGCGGCGGTCGGTGCGCTGAATCGAAAACTCATCCACGGCCAGGGTCGCGCCAATGCCCTCTATGTGCTCGGCTATTACCTCGGCGCGTGGTTCGGCATCACCTGGGCGGCGTGGGTCTATCAGCATGGCGGCTGGTCGGCGCTGATCGGCTGCGCGGTGCTGCTGGTCAGCGTGCCCTTTACGGCCGGCTTACTCGAATGGCAGGCAGAGCGTCGTCGGCCCGCGCGCGTTGCCACGGCCAGCGCGGTCGATTGACCAGCATCAGACTCGCGCATACCAGTGCGCCACCCGCCAGCACTGCGTGACTGGATTGCTCACCGAGGAACACGCTTGCTGCGATCACGCCGAAGATCGGCGTGAGGTTGATATACACCGCCGTGCCAACGGTGCCGATGCTGAGCATGGCCTGGGAATACCACAGGAAGCCCAGCGCCGATCCGATCAGGCCTAAGAAAAACATCAGCATCAAGGCCCGTGGGTCACTGAACACCGCCATGGTCGCGGCTACGTCGACGAATAGAAATGGCAACAACATCGCAAGCCCCGCCAACGTTGCGTAGGTGGTCACCAACAGCGGCGAATAATCTTCCAACAGGGCGCGCCCAAGCAGGGAATACACCGCCCACGACAGCGCCGACAGAAAGGCCAGCACTTCGCCGCGTCCGAAGCCGATGGCAAACAATTGCGCAAGATGACCGTCAGTCAAGACAAAGGCGGTGCCGATAAAGCTCAAACACACACCCACCACCGTCAGACGATCGGGCATGCGGCGATAGACCAGCGTATCGAGGAGCACGATCTGTATAGAGATCAACGCGACGACAATCGAGGCGGTGGTCGCGCTGGTGTATTCCAGACCTTTGTAGAGCAGCCCGTTATGCAACGCGATGCCGCTCGCGCCCATCGCCGCGAAGCGCCACCATTGTTGCTTGGGGATGCGTCTGAACTGCCGTGCGGCGAAGCAGAACCACAGCAGGAACAGAGCCGCCACCACGAAGCGCCCGCATACCACCACGAACGGCGCCTTGAATTCCGCCAGCACGCGACCGATGGTCGGTGTCAGACCCCAGAACAGGCAGGCAAGCAACAATTTAAGATGGACTGACACAGTGCGAGCGATGATGCAGCATCGTGACCGTAGTCGCTACTGCGCAGGCGGGTGTCAGCACAAGCGCGGCTACCGCCGACACAGGTCCATGTTAACCTCCACCCCTGCCGATGCGTCACACAGGGGAGCCCCATGGGCCGTCTTTTTCAGCGCCGCGAAACCTCGTCCGCCCTCGTCGTGCCGCACGGCGCGGGAGCGAGACCGTCATGCTGATGAGCAGCATCGAATACCGCGAATCGCTGCGCAGTTATACGCCGCGGGTATTCGTGGACGGCGATGCGGTCAAGAGCGTCGCTGACGAGCCACGTCTGCGGCCCGGCATCAATGCCATCGGTGTGACCTATGACTACGCGCTCGATCCGGCACACGCCGCCTTGGCGCTGGCGCCGCACACCTCGCGCGATGGCCTGGTCAACCGCTTCCTGGCCTTGAATCGCGACAGCAATGATCTTCTCGCCAAGCTCGAGTACACGCGCCTGACTTGTCAGGAAACCGGTTGTGCGATGCGCTACCTGACCATGGACGGCTTGAACGCCGCCTGGCAGCTGACCCATCGTCTGGACGAAGCCCATGGCGGCGAATATCACGCGCGCCTGCGTGCTTATATCGAGCATGTGCAGGATCGGGATCTGACCGTCGGTATCGCCATGACCGATGCCAAGGGCGATCGCAGCCTGCGTCCCCACCAGCAGGCCTATCCTAATACCTATGTGCATGTGGTCGGGCGGCAGCCGGGCGGTGTACTGATCTCCGGCACCAAGGCCATCGTCACCTCGGCACCTTATGTGCACGAACTGCTGGTGCTGCCCGGCCGCGCCATGACCCCCGCAGACCGCGATTTCGCCATCGCCTGCGCGGTGCCGATCGACGCCCGCGGTTTGACTATCATCGCGCGTCCCGCCGGCCGGCCGGGTGCGGACAAGGCCATCTTCAGCAACAAATACGGTCAGACCACGGCGGTGTGTGTGTTCGATGAGGTCTTCGTGCCCTGGAATCGTGTATTCCTATGCGGCGAGGTTGAGCACTCGGAATTCCTCACCAAGAGCTATGCCACCCATCATAGTCACACCTGCATCGGCGCGCGCGCCGGCTTTGGTGATTTACTGATCGGTGCTGGCGCCCTGATGGTCGAGGCCAATGGTTTAGATCTGCTGCGCAACACCCATCTGCGCGACACCATGGTGGAACTGATCAAAACCGTCGAAGGCTTCTATGCCTGCGGTGTAGCCGCCTCGGTCTATCCGACCACCGATCCGTCCGGCGTGGTCGAACCCGAAGCGGTGTTTGCCAACATCGGCAAGCTGCTGCTCGCGACGCAAATCTACGACATGCATAGGCTTGCCCACGAAGTCTCCGGCGGCCTCATCGTCGCGCTGCCCGGCCCTGATGAAGATCACAATCCCGAAACCCGTGCGGTGCTGGCCGATGTGCTGCGTGGTCGCGCCGACATTCCTTACGACAAGCGTGCCCAGGTGGCGCGCTTCATCGAAGATTTGACCGCCTCCGACGCGGCCGGCTGGATGTCGCTCATCAGTCTGCATGGCGGCGGATCGCCCGCCGCCATGAAGGCCGAGATCTTCCGCCGTTATCCCATCGATGATCGCAAGCAGCTGGTGGGGCGCTTGATGGAGCGCGGGGTGCTGACGACCGCACCGGCCGCGAGCGCTCAAGCCGGACAATGCTGCGACGAAGGGTGTAAGTAGCTACCCTCTTAGGCGCTTCCCCCGGTGGGTCCGACTTCACTCGGACCCCCATAAGAAAATTGAACAACAGAGAGATCCCATGAACAACACAGCATTCATCAACGCCGCCATTGTCGGTGTGATGATCGCATGCTGGTGGCGTCAGCAATCACCCGTCATGCGTGAAACCCATCCGGCGCGGACGTGAACACCGCACCGCGTTTCGGGGTGTGTCTGTTGCCGACAGATTTAACGCTGCCGCCAGCGGCGCTGGCACGGGCGGTTGAGGAACGGGGTCTCGACATGCTGTTCTTTGCCGAGAACAGCCATGTGCCGGTCAAGCACCGCAAGAACAGCTACCACCGCAGCGACATGGTTGCGCCATTTGCGCGCATGCACGACTCGATCACGTCATTGGCGGCCTGTGCCGCCGTTACCAACCGCATACAACTCGGCACCGGCGTGTGTCTGCTGACCGAGCGCGATCCGATCATCACCGCCAAGGCCATCGCCACACTCGATCACTTGTCTGGCGGCCGCGTGCTGTTCGGCATCGCCGGCGGCTGGATCAAAGAAGCCATCGAACACCACGGCTGTTCGTTCAAAGAGCGCTGGGCGATCGTGCGCGAACGTGCACTCGCGATCCGCACGCTGTGGCGCGAAGACGTGGCGCAATTCCACGGCGAGCATGTCGACTTCGGGCCATCGTGGTCCTACCCCAAACCCTTGCAGCCGGGCGGACCACCGATCTACATCGGATCTAATTCCGAGGCGGTGCCGGCGCGTGTGGCCGATTATGCCGATGGCTGGATGCCGATTTACGACCGTTATGAGGGCGACCCGCTGACAGATCTACGCCAGGCCTGCGACGATGCCGGTCGTGACTACGACGATATGACGGTGCTGCTGTTCGGCGCGCCAAGCGACGAGACGGTCATCGCAGATTTTATCGCGCGTGGCTGCGACGGTTTTGTGTTCCTGGTGCCGCCCGCGCGTGAGCATGAAGTGCTGGTGGTGTTGGATGAACTGGCGGCCGTGCGTGGCCGACTGGGTTTATGACCCTTCACCGCCGCCCTCACCCTGCACGCGCGGTGAGGAGGTCGGAAGAGGGCTTTCCTTCGCTGGCTTAGCCACTACCCGCGGCCCGACCAAGGTCGGCAGTATGCTGCTGTACCAGGCGCAATTGAGGCCCAAGGCCTCGTCCAGCTCCAGATCCCGCGAGCCGATATCGACCCGCGAGGAATGCACACCCAGCAGTAACCATGGCAGTGCACCGAAGCGCTTGGCGTTGTCCGCGACACGCATCACCACCGGTGCGCCACTGGTGCCACGATGGGTACGGGCATCGGTCAGGAAGTAACCGTGACCGTCGAAACGCAGACCGAAGGCCGAGGCCAGTACCGCCTGTCGCACCACCGGCATGTGATGCAGGGAATCATGAAAGCCGAGCGGGAAGCCCACCACCAGCAGCGACGACCCGATCTCGATGTAATCGGCTGCGCCCGGCAGGTGGGCCGGCGTAAAGGCGTGCACCAGCGCGCCGCTCGGCAGCGCGTCGCGTTCGAGTTCGATGGCGGCGACGTCGACCACGCCGTCGCTGTCGCGCCCGTCACGCCAGACGCTCTTGCGATCACGATAAAGCGGAATGGAAAAGCCCGTCGAGGCGGCGAGATTGTCCGCTGCTGTGTGCACTTCTATCTCGATGCGGTTCGGATAGTGGGCGCTGTCCTCGTCAGACAGCACATGACGGCTGGTGATCAGGAACAAACGATTGCCGACTTCGAAAAAGAAACCGCTCGCCGAGGTCAGCATCTGTTCGTCGATGAAGGTCCAGACCCGCGCGGCGCTGAATAGCAAGGAATCGAGCATCGCCAGCAGACTCCGACTCAGCCCAGTGCTGGCAACGACGAATGGCGTACCAGGGGCCGCACCTCGTTGACGCACAGCACGCAACCGTCGAGGGTGCTGTTGTTGAGTGCCACGATGGCAGCCTCGGCATGGTGGTGATTAGTCATGTGCACAAAGCCGAAGCCCTTCGACGCGCCCGAGACGCGGTCAGTCACGACATTGGCGCGGAACACCACACCGGAGTGCGCAAATACCCGCCGCAGGTCGTCGTCAGTGATAGTGGTGGCCAGGTTGCCGACATAGATTTGCATAGAACACTCGCAATAATGATGAGATAAAGCGGCCGTGCAACAATGGCCGCAGTTCGTTTATGACGAACCGCCCAGGCATGCTAGTTGATTTCTGGCCGGCCATGCGTGCGGTATGACCCCTAGGTGGCCGCTGTTGTGTCAGGGCGCAGCCGCGAGATCGTGGCCGATGAATTCAAGTCCCGCCGCCGCCCACGAGCGCATCGTGACCGGCTCGAAACAGATCAATGTGGGTTCGCCCTCGAACAAGGGCGTGGTGCGATATTGCGGATATTTGCCTTCGAGCGCCGCCACTGCCGCGTCCCACACCGGATGGCGGCCAACGGCAATGGTGGCCAGCGCCGAAATTCGGATCCACCACAACTCACGCCAGTCGGCGGCGTAGCGATCGATCACCAGTCCCACCTGCGGGCACCGTTCAATGTAGCGCAGGCGCGCCAGGCGACCGCTCTTGTTAGGTGTGCCGTCGATCGGCGAAAACAAGTAAGTGCCGACCCGCGCAAAGACTATCGGCATAACCTCGGGCACACCCTCATCGTCGATCACGGCGAGACGTGCAACGGGCTCGTTGTCGAATATGCGCGCGAGCAACTCTGGCGGAAGGGATGTCACAAGAGCCATTGCGCACCGGCGACCGCCGGCCTACACCGCCTCGAAGCCGTGGGCGAAGCTGCCACTGGCACGTTTGCGCCCTTGCCCACCACCCTCGTCAGCACGCCCGACCGTCACTTTGCGCAACACCGCCAGATAGCCGCGTTCGCTTTCTATGCGCTCGCCAAAGCCGTTCTCGCACAGATAGCGGCGCAACCGCGCCAGGCGATAACAGGGCACCCACATCAGCAGGTGATGCTCGAGGTGCAAATTGACCCAGTAAGGCGCGACCAGAGCGCGCTCCAGACCATTGGCAAGCGTGGTGCGCGCATTGCCGAAGATGTCCTCCGGTGCGCGCACCACGGCATGTTCGGCGATGTTGCGCACGCGCAGCACCAGTTGTTGCCACGTTAACAGCGGCACCAGCCACAGCGTGAGATAGAGCCAGCCGTGTCCGCTGCCATAGGCCACGCACCACAAGCCGACGTTGCTCAGGGTCTGCGGTCCGAGCGTGCGCCAGTAGTGCGCGACACGCGCAGGGATGGGCTGACCGGCACGACCCCAGGCCTGCAGGATCTGCGCCTTGCGTTGCGCGATACCGGTGCGCCCGACCAGGTCGCGCCACAGCTTGCGGCGCAGACTGGCGCGTGTGATCGGATAGTGGCCGGTCAGGATGATGTCGGGATCGTCCGGCCGCTGAGTACGCGTGTGATGCTTGAGATGGTAATTACGATAAACATGGGTATCGGCCAAGGTCGGCCACGCGCAGGCGAATTGAGCGAGCCCGCGATTGAGCCACGGTGTGCGACATAGGCCACCGTGCGCGCCGTCGTGCATGAGGATCAACAGCCCAAGCTGGCGGCTGCCGATCAGCACCACGGCGAGCCCATAGGTCAGGGCATTGGGCCAGAGAGTGAACAGCGTGGCAGCGCCTGCCAAGACCGCCCAGGCGTGTATCACCAAGTACAGGCCCCACGCGTCAGAACGCGCGCGCACCTCATCGAGCTGGGCATCGCTGAGTAGGCTGGCGGCAGCGGGCGCGTTACGCATGGTGTTTGTCGATAGGTAGTTGTCGCCAGTGTACAGGCGGTATCGTGATGTCGCGAGCGAGCGCCACTACGGCGCGGGCGCGATGTTCGTGGCATTCCCCACAGTCGCACACGACGTGCTGGCGACACAATGTCAGGGCCTGCGCGACGGTCGGGTTGATACCTCGTGGCGGTGCACAGACCTACTCGCAAGCTCCAGGAGTTTTGTTCATGAACACCAAACATCGTGCGCCCACTATCGGCGTCGCTCCCAGCGCGACTCACACTCGTCGCGTCCACTTCGCCACTCTGGTGCTGGCTGGTCTGGCCTGTGGATTGGTGATTGCGGGCACACAAGCCGTCGAACCCAGCGCCGGGCCTTCCTCGCAGGCCACCGTCCCGCCGGGGACACGACTGGACGCCGCCGACGGCCAGGTGATCGGCAGCCTCACCGGCCGCACCACCAGCTTTGACGCTAACGCCGCTGCGATCGGTGCCTACGGCGTGGTGAGTACACGCGGTTATTTCGCCGATGTACTGCCATCGGGCGCGCTCGGCTATGTATTAACACTGGTCTACGGCTCCACCGATTGCAGCGGCGCACCGGCTATTGAATTATCGAGCGTGATGGGCGGTCCGTTACCGGTACCGGGCTATGTATTCGCGTTCGGCGAGCCGCGCCAGCTATTCAACGTGCCGGCCGGTGCAGCGGCGCGCTCGCTCGCGGTGGGATCGGTGCGCCAACGCACGCACACAGGCTATGTTTGTGACCCTCGCCAGACACAGTCGCGGGTCTATCCGCTCGCAGCTAATCGCGTCGACATAAGTGGCTTCGTCGATAACTACGCCACGCCGTTCGCTGTGCATTTCAGTCGTGCAGCGCTGGGCGCGACCGCTGCCACAGCGCGCGCTGCCCGTCCCAAAGACGAAACCGGTGCCGGCGCACTGCTGCCGTCGGGCACACCGCAATGTGCGCCCGGCTGCTATACGCCCTATATCGGCGACGGCATCTGCGAGCGCGAATGTGTCAACAGCTTGTGCGCGTTTGATGGCGGTGACTGCAAAGCGGATTTCGTCGAACGTGCGAAAACTCACGAAGCCGCCTTGTGCGCACCGGCCTGCGAAGCATCCAATCTCGGCGACGGCTTCTGCGACAAGGACTGTAACGTGGCGAAATGCGAGTTTGATCAAGGTGACTGCGCCAGCCCTTGAGAATCTTTAGTTCGATGTGCACACGCCGGTGAGTTTTACCACGGTGCATCGCCCCTGCTTCTGAGAAGCTGACCACGAACCCTGCGGCGCGCTACCTCACTTCGAATCCACGCGACCGCAGGACCTCTCCATTTATCAAGTGGCATTACTCTCAAGGAGTTCACCATGCGCAACCTATCTATCGCTCGCTCGCCCCTGTCCCACCTTGGTCTGGCCATTGCCCTGACCCTCGGCGCCGGGGCGTCGCAAGCCGAATGTACTCAAGCTGACATGAAGGGCATCTGGTACGCGACCGGCATCGCGACCGTTCCCGTCCCCGGCGGCGCTCACGACGATGCGTCGTTCACGACTTTCTGCAAAGTCATCGTGAACAGCGCTGGCGCCTTCAGCAAGGCAACCTCCTTCTGCAAGTCATCGGCCGGCCAAACTGCCATCGAAGGCACCATGGAGGTCATTCCGGCCTGCGTGGTCAAACCCTTCAAAATGGCGGTGTTCGACCGGAAAACTGGCGTGAAGTTTTTTGACCAGACCGTCGACTACATGGCCATCAATCGAAGCAAGGATGCCTTCGTTGCGACCGGCAATAAAAATGCTGCGACCACGTTCCTGGCCCAGTTCCTGTGGACGGGTGTCAAGCGCTAGGTCCCCTGCCTAAATACCCGGCGACCTTTGGTCGCCGGGTTTTCCCTCTCTGCGCACTAGCGGCATAGCTTCAATCAGACCGTCCCGAATCGCGATCACAATCAGCCTGCGTAGCGCCCGTCACCGTTCGCACTATCGACCGCCACATTTGCAATCTGCGCCGCAAGATCGAGTGCGCGGGGCGCGTTACAGATCTGCCAGGTCGCTTCCCATCGGCGGCTTAAATCACGACAATACCGGCGGTTTACCGTTCGGACCGCTGGTCATGCTTGCCGTTATTTCGCCCGCCAAGACGCTGGATTTCGCCACCGACGTCAGTATCACCAAGCACACCGAGCCCGAGTTCATAGCCGATGCCGAAGCGCTGGCTACACTTATGGCGAGCAAGAAGCCAGCCCAGCTGCGCGCGCTCATGGCTATCAGCGAGTCACTTGCCACCCTCAATCACGCGCGTTTTCAAGCCTGGTCACGCGAGGCTGCGCCGGCGGTCTTGCGCCCGGCACTATTGGCCTTCAAGGGCGATGTCTACCTGGGCTTGGATGCCGCCACCCTCGGCGGTCGCGAGTTCGATTACGCCCAGACCCATGTGCGCATCTTGTCGGGGCTCTATGGCCTGTTGCGCCCACTCGATCTGATCGCGCCCTATCGGCTGGAAATGGGCACGACGCTGAAGACTGCGCGCGGCCGCAATCTCTATGACTACTGGGGTGCGGCGCCGGCGCGTGCCCTGGCCGCCCAGGCCAAAGCCCTGCGCACCACCACGCTGGTCAATCTCGCCTCGCAGGAATACTTTCGCGCCGTTGATCAACAAGCGCTCGGTCTCGACGTAGTGACGCCGGTATTCAAAGACTGGTCGCGCGGCCAGTACAAAGTCTTGAGCTTCTTCGCCAAGCGCGCACGCGGCATGATGGTGCGCTATATGATCGAGCAGCGGGCACGCAAACCTGCCGATCTGCTGGCATTTGACTGCGCCGGCTATGCCTATGACGAGGCGAGCTCGACGCCGCACTCACCGGTATTTATTCGCCGTAGGATGGCGCAGGCTTGAGCCGCGCAAGTTTATTCCGTTCAAGATTGGAGATTCACCATGGTTGTTCGCTTACTGTTGCTCGTGCTCGCCCTCGCCGGCGGGCCAGTCTTCGCCGCCGATGACGCCGCGGCCAATCCGCGTGTGGTGCTCGACACCTCGGCCGGCAAGATCACTATCGAGCTGTTGCGCAAGGACGCACCGCTATCGGTCGCAAACTTCATCGAATACGCCAAAACCGGCTTTTACAACGGCACGGTATTTCATCGCGTGATGCCGAATTTCATGATCCAGGGCGGCGGGTTCACAGCCGATCTCAAGCAGAAAGAGACCCACGGCACGCTCAAGAACGAGGCGAATAACGGCCTGCGTAATCTGCGCGGCACGGTGGCAATGGCACGCCGCGCGGAGCCCGACAGCGCCACTGCGCAGTTCTTCATCAATCTGACCGAGAATAATTTTCTCGACCACCAGAACGAGACCAATGCCGGCTGGGGTTATGCGGTGTTCGCGCGCGTCACCGACGGCATGGAGGTGGTCGACAAAATTGCCGCAACCGCAACCACGGTCGTTGGCCCGATGTCCGACGTACCGACGCAAGCTATCGTCATCAAGAGCGCACAATTGCTCGACGCGCAAAAATAATCAGCGCGCCGCGCTGCACGACAGGAGAACGCCTATGCCTTACATGATTCGCACTTACGACCAACCAGACGCTGCCGAGCTGCGTGCCGCCAACCGCGCGGCCCACCTGGTCTATCTGCGTAGCTATACCGCGCGCATTCTGGCGGCGGGTGGCTTTCTCAATGACGACGGCAGTGTCGGCCGCGGTGGCATGATCATTCTCGATACCGACGATCGGGCCGAGGCTGAACAACTCATCGCCAATGACCCTTTCAATATTGCCGGGGTGTTCGCCAAGATCGAAATTCAACGCTGGCGCAAGGTGTTCTTCAACGGCACCGACCTCAGCGCGTGATCGATCGCGCGTCGCGCAGTCGCGGCGGCGCGCACTTCACCTCCTGACGGCGCACGCCTGACAGTCTCCAGCATGTCCCTGCTCACCCTGCACGATATCAATCTCGACTTCGGCGACCAGCTGATTTTCGATCACGCGGACTTCACCCTTGAGGCCGGCGAGCGGGTGTGCCTGATCGGGCGCAATGGCGCCGGCAAGTCGACCTTGTTCAAGGTCATCACCGGCGCGGTGGTGCCGGACAGTGGTGCGATTCGGCGGCGCGGCGACGTGCACATCAGCCAGCTCGAACAGAGCTTGCCGAGCGCGCTCGAGGTGACCGTGCACGACTACGTGGCGGGCGGACTTGAGACCCATATCAAGCTCATCACGCGCTATAGCGCGCTCACCGCCGAGCAACTCGACGGCCCTGGTCTGCGCGAAGTTGAGGATCTGCAGCGGCGCATCGAGGCCCACGGCGGCTGGGACGTCGAGACCCAGATTGCGGCCGTCATCACTGCCTTGGAGCTGCCCGCCGAGCGCCTGCTCGCAGAGCTCTCGGGTGGCTGGCAACGGCGGGTATGCCTGGCACGCGCGTTGGTCAGTCAGCCCGACATCCTGCTGCTCGACGAACCGACCAACCATCTCGATCTGGCCGCCATCGAATGGCTGGAAAAGCGTGTACGTACCTTCAAAGGCAGCGTGCTGTTCATCACCCACGATCGCGCTTTCCTGCAGGCCTTGGCGACGCGCATCGTCGACATCGACAGGGGCCAATTGCAGAGCTGGCCAGGCGACTATCAGCGCTATCTGGCGCTCAAGGAGCAGACGCTCGAGAGCGAGTCGCGGGCCGACGCCTTGTTCGACAAGAAGCTCGCTGAAGAAGAGGTGTGGATCCGCCAGGGTATCAAGGCCCGGCGTACGCGCAATGAAGGCCGCGTGCGCTCGCTGGAACGCATGCGCGAGGAATTCGCTGGCCGCAACAAACGCGAGGGCCGCGCGCGCATCGCGGTGCAGGAAGCCGAACGCTCCAGCCGCCGCGTCGTCGAGGCGCGCAATATCACCTACGGCTATGGCGAAACCCCTGTGATCAAAGCGCTGTCGGTCAAAATCATGCGCGGCGAGCGCATTGGACTGATCGGTAATAACGGCGTCGGCAAGAGTACGCTGCTGCGCCTGCTGCTCGGCGAGCTGGAGCCGGACAGCGGCTCAATCAAACTGGGTGAGAATCTCGAAATTGGCTATTTCGACCAGTTGCGCCAGCAGCTCGATCCGACCAAGACCGTTGCCGAGGTGGT
>JANMJF010000091.1:0-4006 GCA_031371245.1 Pseudomonadota bacterium
TCGCCAGCACCGCCGCCATGATCGGCGAGCCGGATGAAATCATTGCCAATATCCGTGCACTGGAAGCGGCTGGCCTCACCCACGTCGCATTTCAGGTCACCGGTGATCCGGTCGGCCAGATGCGCGCCTTCGCCGACACGGTCATGCGGCGTTACGCCTGATGCAAGGCTTGGCCTTTGGAATTGATGTGCGAATGAATTCGCACTTACGTCACGCCCACGGCACGCCCCAAGATCGCGCCGATCTCCTCATGCACCACCAAGTCGGCACTGTCGTCCTGGGCGGTCGGCTCGCGATTGACGATTACCAGCCGCGCACCCCGGCGCTTGGCAAGCGCCGGGAAGCCGGCGGCCGGATAGACCACCAGCGATGAACCGAGCACGATGAACAAATCACAGGCAACGGTCGCGGCCTGCGCGCGTTCCATCGCCGCCTGCGGCATGGCCTGCCCGAAGGAGATGGTGGCGGACTTGATGAACCCACCGCACTGGTCACATTCAGGCAGCGACTCGTCGCGCGCGAAAGCCGCCATGATCGGTGCGAGTTCGTAACGCAATCCGCAGTTCAGACAGGTCGCGTAGGTGCCATTGCCGTGCAGTTCCACCACTTGCTCGCTCGGCACACCAGCCGCCTGATGCAGGCCGTCGATGTTCTGCGTGATGATCGCACTCATGACGCCACGCGCGACCAAGGCTGCCAGCGCGCGGTGGCCGCGATTGGGCGCGGCCTGTTGGAAGTCTCGATCGATGACCGCCTTACGTCGCCAAGACTCGCGACGCATTTCGACCGAGGTCATGAATTCGCGAAATTCGATGGGCTGCATGCGCGACCAGATGCCGCCGGGACTGCGGAAATCAGGAATGCCCGACTCGGTACTGATGCCCGCGCCGGTAAACGCAACGATGCGTTTGCTGGTGGCAATGAGTTCGGCGAGCCGCGTGCTCGCATCCTGCTGACCTGTGACCATCGTGGCCTCGTAGGTGATGGTGGATTGCTCGTCGCTGGCGATTTCTGCGCAGCGGCGATTTGGAGTATAACGACGGACATTACGACCCGGACCTGCCCATGAGCGAACAGAGCGAGCCCAGCATTCCGCCGGCGATGCGTCCCAAGCCGGACGACGTCGCCTACGATCTCGATCGAGCGCTAGACGCGGTGGTGTCGCTGCGCACACGCATCCCGCAGGACGCCTTCACTGCCAGCATCCTCGGTACCGAGCGCAGCGGCCATGGCGTAGTGATCGGCGAGCACGGCCTGGTGCTGACCATCGGCTACCTCATCACCGAGGCCAACGAAGTGTGGCTGGTCGGTAACCATGGTCGTGCGGTACGCGGCGACGTGGTGGGTTACGACTACGAAAGCGGTTTCGGACTGGTGCAGGCGCTCGGCAGTCTCGACCTGCCGGCGCTCACGCTCGGCAGCGCCAATGACCTGCGCATCCAACAGGAAGTGGTGCTGGCCGGCTGTGGTGGCCGACCTCACGCGCTGAAGGCCCGCGTCGCAGCCAAGCGCGAATTCGCCGGCTACTGGGAATATGTACTCGACGAAGCCATCTACACCACGCCACCCCATCCCAATTGGGGCGGTGCGGCCTTGCTCGGTGCCGATGGGCGCTTGTGCGGCATCGGCTCGCTGTATATCGAGCAAGTGCTGCCGCAGATGAGCGGCCAAGACGGCAATCTGAGTGTGCCGGTCGATCTCCTGGAACCGATCATGGCCGAACTGCTGAGCTATGGACGCACCTTAAAACCGGCGCGTCCGTGGCTGGGCATGTTCGTCTCGGAAGTTGACGCGCAGTTGCTGGTGGCCGGTATCTACGACGATGCGCCGGCGTCACAGACGGCCTTGCGCAGCGGCGATGTCATCCTCGAAGTGGGTGGGCATGCGGTCAACGGACTCGCGAGCTTGTTCCGCTCGGTGTGGGCGCAGGGCACGGCGGGCTGTGAAATACCCCTGACCTTGCTGCGCGCAGGGCGCAGCTTTGAAGTTCGCATACCGTCGATCGACCGCCGCGCATTCTGGCGCGCACCGGATCTGCACTGAAGCCTGCGTCCAGGCACACCAACCCTAGGAGAGCAACCATGTCAGCATCGTCGGCGGTTCCTGCCGTTACACGCAGCGAGTTGCGCGCCTGCGCCGAGGCCCTCGCCATGTCGCTGTCCGATGCCGAACTCGACATGTATGCCGCCTTCATGGGCGGGCTGACCGCAGACTTCAATGTGATTGCCGCGATGGACGCGCCGCGCCTACCGGTCAAATACCCGCGCGGTGCGGGCCAGCGTCCAAGTGCTGCCGACAATCCCTATAACGCCTGGTACTGGCAGTGTTCGATCAAGGGCGCGGCCACTGGCAAGCTGGCCGGCAAGCGCGTGGTGATCAAAGACAACATCGGCGTTGCCGGAGTGCCGATGATGAACGGTTCGAAAGTGATGGAAGGTTTCGTGCCGGATGAAGACGCCACCGTCGTTACGCGTGTGCTCGACGCCGGCGCGGAAATAGTCGGCAAAGCAACCTGCGAGAACTTCTGCTTGTCCGGCGGCAGCCATACCTCGGCCACCGGCCCGGTGCGCAATCCACGCAATCCCGACTACATGACCGGCGGCTCGTCGAGTGGCTGCGCAGCCTTGCTGCTGACCGGCGAAGCGGATCTGGCCATCGGCAGTGACCAGGGCGGCTCGGTGCGTATGCCGGCGTCTTTCTCCGGTCTCTGCGGCATCAAACCGACCTATGGCCTGGTGCCTTATACCGGCGCCGCGCCCATCGAACAATCGGTCGATCACCTCGGCCCGATGGCGATGAGCAGCGCCGATTGCGCGTTGTTACTGGAAGTGCTGGCGGGCTATGACGACGGTCGTGATCCCCGTCAGTTCGCCGGGCTGCAAGCCAAACCCTATGTCAGCGCGCTGGCGCAAGGCGTGCAGGGCCTGCGGGTCGGCATCGTGCGCGAAGGATTTGGCACCCCCGGTGCACAAGCCGACGTTGACGCGATGGTGCGCGCACAGGCCCTGCGCCTGGGCGAAGCGGGCGCGCTGGTCGAGGACATCTCTATTCCCATGCACGTGCAGGGACCGGCCATCATGTTCAGCAGCATCATGGACAACACCCTCTCGACCTTCACTGACCAAGGGGCGAGCGGGCCGAACGTGGGCGGTCATTTTCCCCTTGGCGCCATCGAATTCTATGGCCGCACGCGGCGTGAACGGGCTAATGACTATCCCGTCACGGTCAAGACCGTGATGCTGTTTGGACTCGCCATGCGCCGCCGCTATGGTCATTACTATTCGGCCAAGGCGCACAACCTCGTGCCGGTATTGCGCGCCGCCTATGACGACGCACTCAAACGCTGCGACATCCTGGTCATGCCGACCACACCGATGAAGGCCCATCGCATTCCGCCGCCCGATGCCGGTCTGGAGATCGTGATGGGCCGCGCGCTCGACATGACCGGCAATACCTGTCCCTTCGACGCCACCGGTCATCCCTCCATGAGCGTACCGGCCGGCCTGTCGGACGGTCTACCAGTCGGCATCATGTTCACCGGCCGCCATGGCGACGACGATGTGGTGCTGCGCGTGGGCCACGCCTTCGAACATTTGACGCGCTAGGCTATGTCACGCGCGCAGCCGCGTGGCACGCTGCCGTCGGCGCGGCTGAGTTACACGCCGCCGTTCGACTGGGATTTTTTTCTGCTCTTTCATCAGGCCCGCGCGCTGCCGGGTGTCGAGCAGGTCGACGGCCAATGTTATCGACGCACCGTACGCTGCGGCGATTATGTCGGTCGCCTGTGCGTAACGCCGAGCACCGACGCCGCGCTGGAACTGACCCTCACGCCCCACGACGACACCGCCCTCGCGGCCTTGATGCCACGCGTGCGGCGCGCTTTCGATCTCGATACCGACCCGGCACCGATCGCGGCCCACCTCGGGCGCGACGCCATGCTGCAAGCGCTGCTCACACGCCGGCCGGGACTGCGCGTGGCCGGTAGCGTCGATGGCTTCGAGCAAGC
>JANMJF010000092.1:0-6337 GCA_031371245.1 Pseudomonadota bacterium
GGGGGGGGGCGGGGCCCCACTCCCCCCCTCCCTCCGCCTGCCTCCATTCCCGGGGGGGGCGGTGTTTTTTTTGATCCCCCCGGGGGCGGGGCGGCCCGCCCCCCCCCCCCCCCCCCCCGCCGCCGCCCCAGCCGACCAGCAGCGAGACGTATTGTTTGCCATCGACGGTATAGGTGATCGGCGGTGCAGAGATGCCCGAGCCGACGTTCACCGACCACAGTTTGTCGCCGCTGGTGGCATTGAAGGCATTGAAGCTGCCATCGGCCATGCCTTCGAACACCAGGTTACCCTTGGTAGTCATGGTGCCTGCGTTCCAATTGGGTGGCAGCGGCTGAGACCAGACCTTCTTCTGCTTGAGAGGATCCCAGGCCAACAGCGCCGCTGAACCATAGTCCTTGGGCGTGTCCGCGTCGGCGAACGCGACACCGGGATCGATGTAGAAATGCGGTGACTGCCAGTTTGCGAGATCCATACCCTTGTCCTTGAACACGCCCGGCATCTCGATGGTCGGGATGTAGACGAGACCCGTATTCGGGTTGTACGACATGGCATGCCAGCTGTGCGCCCCGAACGGACTCGGCCACACGGTTGCTTCACCGTCCTCGTAACGCGCGCCCTTCACTTCCACCGGCCGGCCGGTCTTCAGATCGATGCGCTCGGCCCAAGTCACCTTGGCGAATTTTTCGGCCGACAGCAGTTCACCATTGGCGCGATTGATGACGTAGAAGAAACCGTTCTTGGGTGCATGCAGAATGGCCTTGACGGTCTGCCCGCCGTATTGCACGTCGGCCAGCACGATATCCATATTGGAGTTGTAGTCCCAGGTCTCACCGGGGTTGGTCTGGTAATGCCATTTGTACTCGCCGGTGTCGGCATCGAGCGCAACGATGGCACACAGGAACAAATTGTCACCACCGCCGGGGCTACGGATCTTCTGGTTCCAGGGCGAACCGTTGCCGGTACCGATGTAGACGGTATTGAATTCCGGATCGTAGGTGATGCCGTTCCAGGCATTGCCACCACCACCATGTTTCCACCATTCACCGGTCCAGGTCTTGGCCGCCATTTCCATGGCCTTGTTCTCAAAGCCGTCGGCGGGATTGCCCGGCACGATGTAGAAACGCCAGGCCTGCTTGCCGGTTTCGACGTTATAGGCCGTCACATAGCCGCGCGCCGCCTCATGCTCGGTACCGCCATTGCCGATGATGACCTTGTCGCGAAACACCTTGGGCGCGCCGGTGATGTAGTAGGAGCGGCGCGGATCGATGGTCATGGTTTCCCACAGCATCTTGCCGGTCTTGGCATCGAGCGCGACCAGACGACCGTCGACGGTGGTGATGATCAACTTGCCTTTGTAGAAAGCCGGGCCGCGATTGGTGTCCCACATGATGCGCAGGCGGTCGCCGGCATGCTCGATGACCTTAGGATCGTATTCCCACAACACTTTGCCACTGCGCGCATCGACCGCACGCGTGTAGCTGTAACTGCCGGTGAAATAGATCACACCGTCGATGGCGAGCGGTGTACTGATCAACGAGCGCTCGTTGGGCAGGTCCAGCGCCCATTGGATGCCGAGTTGTTTGACGTTACCGGCATTGATTTGCGCGAGTGGGCTATAGCGTGTCTCACTGCTGGTACGACCATAAGCCGCCCAGTTCGAACCGTCACCATCGCTGCTGAGATACTTGTCGTCAACGACGGTGTCGGTTGCCTGCGCCCCTGCGCCGCTCAACGCGAGTAAAGTCGCCAGTGCCCACAGGACATGCTTCATACGTGCTCCCCTCATTTATGCTTGTTTCCCGCCGCATTTCCCAACCTGGGCATGCCGCACAAGGCGGTGCGGGCTGACCTGCCTGGTCAGATATTTTGCAGGGGAGTTGTTCGTCAACGTCATTCCCAATTCGATAAGCTAGGCTTAAGCCAACACGCTGTGGCGGGACCATTATGCAACGCACTATCGCAAGCTTCGCAGTCGATGAATTGGGCGAGCCGATCGCGTGGCTCGATTGTGGACACGCACAACACGTTCGCCATCAACCACCCTTTCAAGTGCGGCCATGGGTGACAACCGCCGCCGGCCGCGCCAGCATGCTGGGCACGGCTTTGAACTGCTTGCGTTGCGCGCGTATGGAATGGCCAACCGGATTCATTGCCTACAAGCAGACGCCAGTTTTCACCGAGCACAGCGTGCCGGCCGGCTTGCTGCGCGACCATGCCACCAAACGTGGCGTGTGGGCGCGCATCGTGGTGCTGGAGGGAGAACTTCGCTACCGCATTGCGAGCTTCGGCCTCGATACCGTGCTTACGCCAGACCACCAGGGCGTCGTCGTGCCCGAGTTGTTACACAGTGTCGAAGCGCTGGGTGCGGTGCGCTTTTATGTCGCGTTTCATCGTGCAGCCGATGCCTGCGGATGACGGCGCGACACCGTCACCGCGCCGCCAGTCCGGATCAGCCGCCGCCCGGGCAGGTCAGACCAAAATCTCCCTGAAATTTATCGAGGGTCTCAAGCGGACTGTCGGGGTTGAGTGAGAAGAACGGGTCACCGCGCCCGACCGAGCGCTGATTGTCGGCGCGCAGCGGGCTGCTGTTGGCACCGCCCACGAAGCCATCTTCGCCGGCGCCGAGATCGATAGAGCCGGCGTCATTGGTCAACACCACCTGGCCATCGGTGACGCTCAGGTGCAGGCCCGGCTCGTCGCCATTCATTTGTTCGGCGGCGAAGGTATCGTCCGGGATCTCGACTTCGTCGGGGCGCGGTGTGCCGAGATCGGATTTAGCTGCGACCTTGGTCACTGGCTGGCCTTTTTCCAACACACAGACCGCTTCGCCACTGACAACCTCGGCGTGAGATTCCTGCAATGCGATGCCGCCTTTCCAGACCTGCGCTGTGATGCCCGGCTTGCCGGCCGCCGCCTGTTTGCCACCGCATTCCTGGCCTTCCAGCAGATCGAAGCCCGTGCCACGTATGCCGATGGTCGCCACGCCGGTTTTGATACGCACGCTATCGTGGCGGCGCGCACCAATGAGGCCGGTCGCAAAACGCAAGCCGCCGCGTACCAGACTGAACAACGTAGTCTCGCGCTCGGGTGTGGCCGGCGCTTGAACGAACTCATCGATCTTAAATTCGGACTCGGGCTGCAAGGTCACGCGGGTCTGATCGCGAAACGCAATAACGGTATAGGCATGGGCGGCGGTCTTGACCACGTCGCCGACAAACAGCGCACTGTGCTTGGCGAGGACACGCTCACCACCGTCACTGCCGAGGGCCATCACCTGCCCGACGGTCACCAGCGAACGCGCAACAATGTGGGTGAGCGGTGTCGCCACGCGCGCCGTGGTGCTATCGGTTGCGCACTCCGGGCCACATATACGTGCTGAAAAATCTGTACCGCGGATACCAATCGTCGCAACCGGTGTGGTCAGACGAAAGCTGTCCGGCCGACGTTTGCCGAACAGGCCGGTCAGGGCGCGGATACCGCCCTTGAGTAGATTGAGCGCGACACTTTCCTGGCCCGCAGTTTGATCAAAAGCGGTGATGGCGAAGGTGGTGTCGGGTCTGAGTGTGATGCGTTCGTGATCGATCAACTCGATCAATGCGAAACTTTCTTCGGCGGTTGAAACGGCATCGCCCACCGCCACCGGCGCACCGCTGGCGATAATGCGCAGTCCACCGCCTGGCGCCTGGGCTGAGACATTGCCGCGCGCGTATAACACCTTGCCGGCGGGCGCGGCGTAGAGCGGCGCGCAGACCACCAGCAGCAATACCGCCAGCGCCGCGCGCCCGTCGCCGACGCGCAGCCGCATCGACCCACGGCTTCCGTTCGCGCTCATATCCTTCTCCCTTATTCTTCTAGTTGCAGGTCGCACGGCGGCGCGGCACGAATTCGATCAAGGGCTCGCCGACGCCACCATCGACAACGATGCTACCGCTGGCGCGTCCGATATCGACGCTCGGCATGACCAACACATTATTGATGGCGTCCTGCGGCGGTGTGCTACCCGCCAACAGCGCTGCCGCACTGATCTGATAGACCGCCGATAGCGCGGCGCCCTTCAGCACCTGGCCGTTGGGCAGCACCAGAGTCTGGAAGTCGCCGACCAGGGACGCCGAGTTCACGACGTCGAACGAACCACCCGCCGAGGGCAGGAAGTTGTTCAACAAGTCGAGCTCGATAGTACCCGCCAAGGTCGCGCGGCCACTGATATTGAGCAGGTCGAATTCCACGCCGGGACGCGTGCCGCCGATCTCTACAGCCAATCTGCCCGTCGTGGTCTGGCGGAAATCTCCCTTGATAGTGATGGTGCCCGGCGAATGACCGGGCGCGAGAAGACCGGCATTGGTAAAGGCGATACCGGCGTCTGCGACATCGATGAAGCCGCTGCCGAAGACCCGTCCGAGTTTGCCATTGGCCAGCACCTCGATGGCACCGGCACGGATGCCGCCTTCGTTGTCGAAGCCCAGATCGATGTTGCCGTTGTTGGTAAAATTGCGATCGAATTGCAGCGCGCCACGCTCGATCACGATACTGCCGGCATTGTCGAAGACAACGCCGATGTGGCTGATATCCGCCGTAGTCTGCGTAAGTGTCGCGCCGCGCTCGTTATCGAAACGACCGCCGCCGAGGAACGCTGTCTCACCGCGCAGCTCGATCTTGTTACGGTTGGTGAAATGCGCGCCGGCACCGTCCACCACCAGCGCGCTAGCCTCGATCAGCAGCGCGCCATCGTTGACCCAGGTGGCGTCCGTCAACCGCTTCGCTGCACTCGTCAATAGCCGCGTGCTGCCATGGGTGATGACATGGCCGTCGCGGATCTCACCATTGCTCCATTGCAAGCTGCCGTTCAGCGTACGCGACCCGCTGCCGCCGAGGCTGCCGGCATCCAGCCGCACGGTCGTGCGCGCAGCAACGGTGAGGTTGCCGGCACCGACCACATCCGCGCCGTTCAGATTGAGCACCGTGTCGGGGCCGATCGCCAGGCCATCGCCGCTGCCGGCCAGCTCGACCACACCGCTGGCAAAACTGACCACACCACCGTTGATACGTGCACCGCTGCCGAAGCGCTGGGTGTGCGGATTAGCGGTGTCGTTGCCCGCCGCCAACGTTAAACTTGCGGCAGGCGCAAGATTGAACAGGCCACGATGATCGCCGTTGCCCAGCAAGCTGACATCGCCGGTATTGATATTGAACACCCCGGCAGTGTCGAAGCTGCCGCTGGTAGTGTTGAACGATTGTGTGCCCGTCGCCACGGACTTAGTCACGGTGCCATTGTTGACGATAGCGCCGTCGCGCCACGCTGCGGCGGTCTGGATGGCGAACACGCCGTTGTTGATGAACGACGAGAGACCTTGGTTGCCATCGCTGGCACGCACCTCGCCACTGCCGGTCCAGCTCGAGCCGGCGAGGCTGTTGTTGACCAGGCGACGGCTGCCGTCGAGGAACTTGAGATCCGCACCGCTGATGGTCAAGCGGCCGGCGCTGGCGACTGTGATCGCACCCCGGCCACTCAGGGTGCCACCGGACCAATTGAGGTTGCGCGCGACCGCGACATTGCCGTTACCGCTCAGCTCGCCGCCGCTGACGGTCAAATTGCCGGCTAGCGAGGTCGCACCGCCAAAATTGACCAGGCCATCGCGCAGCGTGACATCGCCCGCCACCGTCAGTGCACCAAAGCTATCGAAGCGCCCACCGCCCACGCGCAGGCCGCCATTCAACGTCGAAGCACCCTGCACACTGAGGGCGCCGCCGGTCAGATCGAGCAGGACGTTGCTGGCGGTAAACAGCGAGCCGGCGAACAGATTGCCGTTGGCGACCTGTACCGTGAGCGTGTTGCCAAGATCGATCACCACGTTGTCAGCCAACGATGGCAACACATTGCCTGTCCAGTTCAGCGCATTGCTCCACTGAGAGTCCCCCGCATCGTTATCGAAACAGATGCTGCCGACGCAGCGGAAAAAATGCAGACTGACATCGGTCGGCCCCGCCTGGCTGGTAAAACTTGCCGGCACATTGGTGGTTTCAAAGCTGCCGGTCGTGCTGGTCGCCGTCAGCAACTGATAGCGCGAGTTCTGCGGTGGCACGAAGCCGTTGTTGAGCGTGGCCTGCAGATCGCCGCCCAACACCACCGTACCATTGACATTGATGGCGTCGAAGCTGGCGCCACGAACAATGCCCCCGAGCTCGAAGCGCAGTACCGAATTCGAGGCCAGCGTAAGGTCGCCATTGATGGTCAGGGGCGCACCCAGCGTCGGTGCAATGGTGCCGTTGTTGATCACGGCTGTGGCATTGAGCGCGCCATTGCCCATCAGCGTGCCATTGTTGGTCAACGACCCTGAAG
>JANMJF010000099.1:0-2548 GCA_031371245.1 Pseudomonadota bacterium
GTCGAACGGCTCAGCATCGATCTGGCGGTTGCACGCGCCGGGCGCCTGCATCAACTCGGCATACCGGCCGTGGCCTTGTTCCCGGTCACACCGGACGCGCGTAAGAGCGCCGATGGCCGCGAGGCCTACAATCCGCATGCCATCACCCAGCGCGCGATACGCCGCATAAAAGACGCCTGGCCCGATCTTGGCATCATGACCGACGTTGCCCTCGACCCCTTCACCAGCCATGGCCACGACGGCGTGATGAACGAGGCCGGCGAGATCCTGAACGATGCCTCGGTCGATATCCTGGTACAGCAGGCGCTTTCCCAGGCGCGCGCCGGTGTCGATATCGTCGCGCCTTCGGACATGATGGACGGCCGCATCGGCGCGATTCGCACGGCGCTCGAAAGCGAAGGGTTCTTCAACGTCAAGATTCTCGCCTACTCGGCGAAATATGCCTCGGCCTTCTATGGCCCGTTCCGCGACGCGCTTGGGTCCGGCGCCAAGCTCGGCCGAGGCAACAAAAAGACCTATCAGATGGATGCCGGCAACAGCCGCGAAGCATTGCACGAAGTCGCGCTCGATCTGGCCGAGGGCGCCGATATGGTCATGGTCAAACCCGGCATGCCGTATCTCGACATCGTGCAACGAGTGAAAGCCGAGTTTGGCCGGCCGACCTTCGTCTATCAGGTCAGTGGTGAGTACGCGATGCTGAAGGCCGCCGGCCAGGCTGGCTGGCTGGACGAACGCGCGGTGGTGCTCGAATCTCTGCAAGCCTTCAAGCGCGCCGGCGCCGACGGCGTGCTGAGTTACTTCGCCGAAGCCGTCGCGACCTGGTTGGCGGAATAAGTGCGACGACTTACACGTCGAGATCGAGCTCCTTGATCTTGCGCGTCAAGGTGTTGCGGCCCCAACCCAGAAGCTTGGCCGCTTCCTGCCGGCGACCGCGTGTCGCCTTCAAAGCAACCTCCATCATGGTGGCTTCGAAGCGCGGCACCGCTTCCGCCAGTATCGGTGTATCGCCACCGTTGCGGGTGCGCAACTCTGCCCACTGACGCAGTGCCGTTTCCCAATCCGCCGGTCCGGCGATCTCCGGCATCTCACTGTCGGCCAGCAGTTCGGCCGGCAGATCTTCGATGTCGATTTCCCGTGAGGGCGCCATGATCATCACACGCCGGCACACGTTCTCAAGCTGGCGCACATTACCTGGCCAGTTGAAGCGACGCATGACGTCCAGCGCGCGTGGCAACAGTTTCTTGGTCTCGACCTGCAACTCAGCGGCGGTCGCGCGCAGGAAGTGGTCCGACAAGGCCTCCAGATCGTCGGCGCGCGCGCGCAGCGGTGGCAGCTGCAAACGGATCACGTTCAGGCGATGAAATAAATCCTCGCGGAACTGGCCGGCGCGCACACTCTGTTCGAGATGCTGATGGGTGGCCGCAATGACACGCACATCCACGCGCACCGGTTCATGTCCGCCGACACGGTAGAACTCGCCGTCGGCCAGCACACGTAACAGACGGGTTTGCAATTCGGGCGGCATGTCACCGATTTCATCGAGAAACAAGGTGCCGCCATTGGCTTGCTCGAAGCGCCCGATGCGCTGCACGGCGGCGCCAGTGAATGCGCCCTTCTCGTGGCCGAACAACTCTGACTCCAGCAGATCGCGTGGAATGGCGGCGGTGTTCAGTGCGATGAACGATTTGCTGGCGCGTGGGCTGTGACGATGCAGTGCCCGCGCCACCAACTCCTTACCGGTACCCGATTCGCCGGTCAGCAGCACGGTCATATTCGAATTCGACAAGCGGCCGATGGCGCGGAAGACTTCCTGCATGGGCGCCGAGGAACCGATAATTTCGGGTACCGGCGTAGTGTCGACCGGCTCCTCTTCGACCGCCACACCGGCCGCCGACTTACGCAGCGCACGGCGCACGATATTGATCACATCGTCTACGTCGAATGGCTTGGGCATGTATTCAAAGGCACCGCCACGAAATGCCGCCACCGCGCGCTCGAGATCGGCATAGGCGGTCATGATGATCACGGGCAATTGCGGGTGCGCGAGCTGCACCTCCTTCAACAGCGCCAGCCCATCGGTACCCGGCATGCGGATGTCGGTGATGATTACGTCGGGCTCGAACTTTTCGAGTCGTGCGAGCACCTTGTCGGCGTTTTCGAAACTGCGCGTCGCGACATGCTCTTTCTCCAGCGCACGCTCCAGCACCCAGCGGATAGCGCGGTCGTCGTCGACGATCCACACTTCGTGCTGTCGATTCATTGCTGTTCTCCCACAGGCAACCATACGGAAAATTCGGTGTGTCCCGGTTCACTCTCGAAACCGATCAGGCCGCCCTGGCGATGCACCAGCGACTGCGCGATCGGTAGACCGAGACCCGAACCCGCGGCACGCCCAGAAACAAGCGGAAAGAAAATACTGGTAGCGAGCGCCGGGTCGACGCCGGCACCGTTGTCGATCACCTGGGTACGGATCACCAATCGATGCAGGATGTTGCCGATGGTGAATTTGCGTTGCACACGGGTGCGCAAAGTGACCGTGCCACCCTGC
>JANMJF010000101.1:0-4051 GCA_031371245.1 Pseudomonadota bacterium
GGTCGCTCCAGGCCTCTTCCGCGGCTGCATCGGCCTCGATGCGCTGGTAGCCCTTGTCGCGCATATAGCCCAGACAATTCGCTACCCACTCGCCCACCACTTCCACGCAACGGGTGAAGTTGCAGAACACCGCGCCATTGACGATCAATAGATTCGGGAAGCCCGCCGTCTGCAAGGTGAGATAGGTGCTCGCGCCGTTGTCCCATTTGTCCTTGAGGGTCTGACCGTTGGTGCCGCGGATGTCCATGCGCGCTAGCTCGCCGGTGACGGCATCGAAACCCGTCGCGTAGATGATGACATCGAGTTCGTATTCGGCATCGGCCGTTTTCACACCCGTCGGCGTGATGCTGAGGATGGGCTTGGACTTGACGTCCACCAGCTTGACGTTGTCCTGGTTGTAGACTTCGTAGTAGCCAGTCTCCATCGGGATGCGCTTGGCGCCGAAGGGATGATCTTTCGGGCACAGCAGCTCGGCGATGACCGGATCTTTCACCCGCGCGCGAATCTTGGCGCGCACGAACTCGGCATAATCCTCGTTGGCGGCGGCATCCGTCATGATGTCGTAGAAACAGCCGAACCATTTGGTAAAACCCGGCTGCGACCAGATATGTTCATAGAAGGCGTGGCGCTCTGCTTGCGGCACATCGAAGGTGCGGCGCGGATCGAAATCCTGCATAAAGCTGGCGAAGGTCTGGTGACACTTCTGGAAGATCTCCTCGTAGCTGGCCTTGATCTTGGCCTGCTCTTCGGCGTCGATGGTGGAGTTGCGCAGCGGACAGCAGTAGTTGGCGGTGCGCTGGAAGACGGTCAGATGCTTGGCTTCCTTGGCGACGTGGGGGATGAGCTGCACAGCGGTGGCGCCGGAGCCGATCACACCGACGCGCTTGCCGGTGAAATCGACCTTCTCGTGGGGCCAGCGCGAAGTGTGAAAGGACTGCCCCTTGAAGGTCTCAATGCCCGGAATGTTCGGCATATGGGTGGCGGACAGAATGCCAACCGCTGAGATCACGTACTGGGCGCGCGCGCGGTGGCCGTCTTCGGTGGTGACGTCCCAGCGATTGGCCTGCTCGTCATAGATGGCCGACTTGATGCGCGAATTGAGGCGGATGTGTGGCTTGAGCTTGAACTTGTCGGCCACGAAGTTCAGATATTTCTCGTTCTCGGGTTGGCCGGAAAAGTGCTCAGTCCAGTCCCATTCCTGCAGCAGTTCTTCGGAGAACGAATAGGCGTAACTATAGGATTCGGAATCGAAGCGCGCGCCCGGATAACGATTCCAGTACCAGGTGCCGCCGACGCCGCCGCCGGCTTCGAAACTGCGGGCGTTGAGGCCGAGTTTGCGCAGGCGGTAGAGCTGATAGAGCCCCGATACCCCAGCGCCAATGATCAATGCATCCAATTCCTCGACAGCATCGCTGTGTGCTGCTGCCATCTCTTGCGCTGCTCGGGCCACGTCTTTCTCCCCCACGGTCGGTGTCATCACACGAAATAACGCAACGAGTGACGGCCGCCGGTCGTCGCTCATATACCCGTTGCTAAGCGCTTCATGATGGCGGCGAAGACTGGACGATGGCAAGCCTGCGCAGCGCGCCTACGCTTTTAGGGAGGGTTCAGTGTCCTGCCGCAGAATGATCGAGGTCTGGCCGACCATGGGGATCGACGTGCGTCATCATGTTCAACACGCGATGGCGGCGCATCACGCGCTCGCGCGCCGCGACGGCGATATCGTGGCCGGCTTCGACCGTGATGCCGCTGTCGATTTCGATGTGGGCATCGACCACGATCATATCGCCCATCTTGCGCGTGCGCAGATCGTGCACGCCATTCACGCCTGGGGTGGCGACCAGGGTCTGGTGGATAGCGCTGACTTCTTCGTCATCGACTGCTCTATCCATCAGATCGTGCAACGCGCCCCAGCCGAAGCTCCAGCCCATCTTGGCGATCAGAAAGCCAACGATCAGGGCCGCGATCGGATCGAGAATCCCATAGCCCGCCAGGTTGCCAATAATGCCGATACCGACCACCAGCGACGATGCGGCGTCCGAGCGTGCATGCCAGGCGTTAGCCACCAACATGCTCGACTTAACGCGTTTGGCAACCCTCAGCATGTAACGAAACAGCAGTTCCTTAGTCGCCAGCGCGATGCCGGCCACCCATAGGGCGGCGACATGCACGGTCGGCACAGCCGCCGGCGATTGCAGCTTGTGCACCGCCGACCACAGCATGCCGGCGCCCACTACCAGCAGTAAAACACCCAGCACCAGGGTAGCGGCATTTTCGAAACGCTGGTGACCATAGGGATGATCCTGGTCGGCGCCCTTGCGGCTGTGATGACTGGCAACCAGCACGACAAAATCGGCGACCAGATCTGCGGCCGAATGGATGCCATCGGCGATCAGGCCTTGTGACTTGGCCATCACGCCGACCACCACCTGGGTGATGGTCAACACCAGGTTGACGACGACACTGACCCAGGTGCTGCGCAGTGCGGCCGCGCCACGTGCCGCGACGCTGATTTGGGTGTCTTCCGGATCGTGGACGAGATCGGTAAATTTCATGGGCGGCACGATACGAGCAGGGTCAGGATCGATTTACGTCCCGTCCTGTGTCAATCGGAGCGGGGAAGGCTCAAACATGGCGCGGCGCCGCGATCGGCATGTCGAGCATAATGAATCGTGTAAGCGCGGCGTGCGATGCCATCGTAGCAGCAACCGCCGGCTTCGCGCCCACCATTGCCAGATGCGTCAGGCTTGGCGATCATCGCGCCATGAACAAGACACCACGACCCCGCCGCCTCGGCCTCATGCTGTGGCCGGTGCCCGGCCTCGACGCCGGTTTTGAACGTGGCCGCTGGGCCGAGACCCAGGGTTATGACGATCTTTGGCTGGCCGATGCCGAAGGCCTGGAAGATCCGCTGACCTTGGCCGCAGGCCTGGGCGTGGCCTGTTCGCGTGTACGGTTGTGCACCGGCATCGTGCCGGTCTTCAATCGCCCGCCAGCTCTGCTCGCCACGGCGGTGGTGGCGGCCGAGGCCCGCGCGCCGGGGCGCCTGGTGCTTGGTCTCGGCGCCTCGACGCCCAATATGATCGAGCGCTGGTATGGCCTCAATTACGACAAACCGCTGACGCGCGTGCGTGAAACCGTCGCTCTGTTGCGCCAGATCCTGGCCGGCGTGAAGACCGATTTCTCCGGCCAGACCCTGCGCAGCCATGGCTTTCGCCTGCAATCCCTGCCGAGTGCACCGGTGCCGCTGGTGCTGGGTGCCATCGGCGGCAAGATGCTGGAACTGGCCGGTGAAGTGGCGGACGGTGTATTACTCAATGATTTCACGCCGCCCGATCGCATGGGCTACGCCCTGGAGCGCCTCGACATCGGCGCCAAACGCGCCGGGCGCCGCGTCGAAGATCTCGAAATCATCAAGCGCCGCGCTTTTTATCTCACCGATGACAGCGCCACGGGCCTGGAATATTTCCGTCAGCACCTGGCCTTCTATGCCTCCGCTGCACAATACCAGAACGTCATGATCGAGCTCGGCTATGGCCAGGCGGTGGAAGAAGCACGCGCCGGCTATGCCGCGCGCGATCGGCAACGCATCACCGCCGCCATCAGCGACGAGATAGTCCATCGCATCTTCAGTTTCGGTAACGAGGCCCACTGTCGGGGGCTGGTCGCGGCTGACTACGCCGCAGGCGTGGATAGCCTCATCATCAGCCCGCAGGGCGGCACGGCGGAGGCCTTCGCGCGCGGCGCTGAGGCCTTCGTGGCAAGTGCCGCTCAGCTACCGGCTTGATCAAGATTCCGTGCCCGTGGCCAGTGTGACGATCTTGATCCTGGCTGTCCGCATCGCCGCTCAGATCACGTTAAACTGCGCCCACTCTCCCTAGCACATTCGCAACCACCGCCCACACCATGACCCTGCTGCTCATCCGCCACGGCGAAACCGAACTCAATGCTGGCCGCATCGTCCAGTTCCCCGATACGCCGCTCGGCGCCAATGGCATCGCGCAGGCCGCGCGCCTCGGCCAGCGCTTAGCCGCGCGTAACATCGGTCTGG
>JANMJF010000109.1:0-8563 GCA_031371245.1 Pseudomonadota bacterium
GCGTGGTTCGCCAAAGCGGAGACCATACACGCGGTCTACAAGCTCGATGTCAACGACTACGGTGGCATCGAAACCGTGCAGTTGGTGGTCGACTACGCGACTGCGGTGTGAGGTCTGCGCGGTTGGTCATTGTCGATGCACTCGCTACAATGGCGTCGCTTTGCCAACAACACTGACAGGTCGTCATGGAACTCAATCCTACCTATAACGCCATCAAAGACATGCAGTCCCGCATCGACGCGTTACGGGGGTATCTTTGACTACGCTGAAAAGGCCGAACGTCTGGTTGAGGTTGAGCGGGAACTCGCCGAACCCAAGATCTGGGACAAGCCCGAACACGCGCAAGAGTTGGGGCGCGAGCGCGTCGCGTTGGAGCGCGTCGTGCATACCCTGGACAAACTCTCACAGCGTCTGATCGACGCTTCAGACTTGCTCGATCTCGCGGCTGACGAAGACGACGTCGATACTGCAACAGCGGTCCAGAAGGACCTTGCCGAAGCCGAGGCACAGCTCGCCGATCTCGAATTCCGCCGCATGTTTGCCGGCCCGATGGATGCCAATAATGCCTACCTCGATATCCAATCCGGCTCCGGCGGCACCGAGGCGCAGGACTGGGCCGAGATGTTGTTGCGCATGTATCTGCGTTGGGGCGAGCGTCGTGGCTTCAGCCCGGAATTGCTCGAAGCCTCGTCCGGCGAAGTGGCGGGCATTAAGAGCGCGACGGTGAAGTTCACGGGCGACTATGCCTTTGGCTGGCTGCGCACCGAGACCGGTGTGCATCGCCTGGTGCGTAAGTCACCCTTCGACTCCGGCAATCGTCGTCATACTTCTTTCTCCTCGGTGTTTGTCTCGCCGGAAATCGATGACAACATCCACATCGAGATCAACCCGGCGGATTTGCGTGTCGACACCTATCGCGCCAGCGGCGCCGGCGGTCAGCATGTCAACAAGACCGACTCAGCGGTGCGCCTGACCCATTTGCCGACCAATACCGTCGTGCAGTGTCAGAACGAGCGTTCGCAGCACAAGAATCGCGATCAGGCGATGAAAATGTTGCGCGCGAAACTCTACGAGCAGGAAATGCTCAAGCGTCAGGAGGTCCAGCAGGCTATTGAGGACAGCAAGTCCGATATCGGCTGGGGCCATCAGATCCGCTCCTATGTGCTCGATCAGTCGCGCATCAAGGATTTGCGCACCGAGGTCGAAACCGGCAACCCGCAGGCGGTGTTGGATGGCGGTCTCGACATGTTCATCGAAGCTAGCCTGAAGATGGGGCTGTAGGGTTCAAGATGACTGATCACGAAGAATCGGGCGCCGAGGCGGCGCTCATCGCGCAGCGGCGCGCCAAGCTTGAGCAAATGCGCGCGCGAGGCAATGCCTATAACAATGACTTTCGACGCGATACTTTGGCCGGCGAACTGCACGCACGTTTTGCGCAAGCCAGCGCCGCCGATCTCGAAGCCACGCCGCTACGCGTGGCGGTGGCCGGTCGTATGATGACCCAGCGCGTGCAAGGCAAGACCTCGTTTGCGCACATCAAGGATATGAGCGCACAGATCCAGCTGTTCGTGAAACGCGATCTCCTGGCCGAGGGTGTCTACGAAGACTTCAAGAAATGGGACTTAGGCGACATCGTCGGCGCCGAAGGCGTGGTGTTCCGCACCCAGAAGGGCGAGCTGTCGATCATGGTCGACACGGTCCGCCTGCTGACCAAGGCACTGCGACCGTTGCCGGACAAATGGCATGGCCTGACCGATCTTGAGGCCCGCTATCGGCAGCGTTATCTCGACTTAATCATGAACGATGAGACGCGCGCGGTATTTCGCATTCGCACTGCGGTCATCGAATTCATCCGTAAATTTCTCAACGTTCGCGGTTATCTCGAAGTCGAAACGCCGATGATGCAAGTGATGGCTGGCGGTGCTGCGGCACGGCCCTTTATCACGCACCACAATAGTCTCGACATGGATCTGTATCTGCGCATCGCGCCGGAGCTGTATCTCAAGCGCCTGGTGGTGGGTGGCATTGAACGGGTGTTCGAGATCAATCGTAATTTCCGCAACGAGGGCCTTTCGACGCGCCACAATCCCGAGTTCACCATGCTCGAATTCTACGCGGCCTATGCGGACTATCGCGACTTGATCGAACTGACCGAGACCCTGTTGCGCGAGCTGACGCTAGCCGTACTCGGTAGTAGCGTCGTGCTATACCAGGGCAAAACCTACGACTTCGGCCAAGCCTTTGCGCGCATGACGGTGAAGGAGGCGATCCTCGCGTACAACCCCGAGGTCGGGGCCGCCGAACTTGAGTCCGATGAGGGCGCACGCGCGCTGGCAGCGCGGCTCGGCGTGCCGCTCGACGATGCTTATGGGCGTGGCAAAGTGCTGATCGAGATATTCGAGAAGACTGCCGAGCCTAAGCTCGAAGGGCCGTTATTCATCACCCACTATCCGGCCGAAGTTTCACCGCTCGCACGCCGCAGCGATGACGACCCCTTCGTTACCGATCGCTTTGAGTTCTTCGTTGCGGGGCGGGAGATCGCCAATGGCTTTTCCGAATTGAATGATCCGGACGATCAGGCTGATCGCTTCCGTGCCCAGGTCGCGGCCCAGGCCGCGGGTGATCAAGAAGCCATGCCCTACGACGAGGATTACATCATCGCGCTCGAATACGGCATGCCACCGACCGCCGGCGAGGGCATAGGCATCGATCGCCTGGTGATGCTGTTGACCGATTCGGCCTCGATTCGCGACGTGCTGTTATTCCCGCACATGCGGCCACGGCGCGGGGCGGGCAATTGAGAGATACTGGCACGACACAAATCCCAAGTGACTGCGCGCGCCCATAGTCATCACGGATAATCGGCTAAGGCGTGTACAGCGCGGTTATCGTTCCACCATTTGATTGCGGAGATTCAAACTATGGCAAAGCAATCCCACACGCGTCCGTTAGCCGTCGCACTCGGTACAAGCTTCGCTGTCACGTTGTTGGCGACGCCGCTCGCGCCCGCGCAGGACAATCCCTTCGCCGCCGTTGAATATCAGGGCAGAACGACGGTCGCGGCCGACGAGGCTGAAATGAAGTGCGGCGCCAGCATGGATATGGGCGGTGATGCGGCCAAGGGCGAACCCAAGGCCGGCGACGATAAATGCGGCGCGCAGCACGCCGAGCAAGCGGCCAAGGGTGGCGAGAGCAAAGGTGGCGCAGCCGGTGCCGAGCAGAGCGGTGAAGCCAAGTGCGCCAGCTGAAGCGGGTTCGTCCCGTGCGAACCTAGCGACTAAACCAGCGTTCGGCGTTAGCGGCCACGGAACTGGGCCACCATCTCTACTCGTACGCACGGCTGGACGGCTGCGTGGTCGTGAATTGCTCAAGGTGATGGCCCGTGAGCTCAAGCATTCAAGCCCTGCGGCCGTTATGAAGGGCGGCCGCGAAATCCTGCAAACACTCAGAACCAGGACATCGTGCACGGCGCGTGTGCTTCCTTTGAGCTGGCCTGACCGGGGTCAAGCCGCTCAGCGGTAGAACGCGCGCCACGCTGCGGCCTGCTGCGCCATGCGCGCCAACCAGGCCCCGCCACCGGCGGGCATCGCTCTTCACCCTTGGGGAATCTGCCCATGGAATCGTCAAGTTTAGTCACCGTGGTCAATGGCCTTGCCGCGTTGTTCATCGTTTTTCTGGGCCTGGCTATGGCATCCATTGCGGTGCTCTACGTCATCGATGTTACCCAGACCACCCACGCGGTACGGCGCAACTATCCAGTGATCGGCCGTCTGCGTTACATGTTCGAATCGCTGGGTGAATTGTTCCGTCAATACTTCTTCGCCATGGACCGGGAAGAGATGCCGTTTAATCGCGCCGAGCGCTCGTGGGTCTATCGCGCGGCCAAGGGCGTGGACAGTACGGTCGCGTTTGGCTCGACACGCGATCTGCGCACGGTCGGTACGGTGATCTTTGTCAACACTGCCTACCCGACGCTGGAGGAGGACGCCGCGCAACCGTGCAGCGTGACCATCGGTGCCGATTGCCGCACGCCCTATCACACCAGTGCCATGTTCAATATCTCAGGCATGAGTTACGGCGCTATTTCGCGACCGGCGGTGTTGGCCTTGTCCAAGGGTGCGCGTCTGGCCGGCGTGTGGATGAATACCGGCGAGGGCGGCTTGTCGCCTTATCATCTCGAAGGCGGCGCCGACATCGTCTTCCAGATCGGCACCGCCAAATACGGCGTGCGTGATGCGGAAGGTCATCTGAGCGAAGAACGTCTGCGTGCCATTGCCGCCCACGAGCAAGTGCGCATGTTCGAGATAAAATTGAGCCAGGGCGCCAAACCCGGCAAGGGTGGCATTCTGCCGGCGGTGAAGGTCACGCCGGAAATCGCCGCGATTCGCGGCATCGAGGCCGGCCAGTCTTCCTTGAGCCCCAACCGCCATCCCGAGATCGTCAATGAGAGCGCGCTGCTCGATATGGTCGACTATGTCCGGCGGGTAACCGGCAAGCCGACCGGCTTCAAGGCGGTGTTTGGCTCGGACGTCTGGCTGGAAAAATTGTTCAAGGAAATCTGGAAGCGCGGGCTCGACAGTGCACCGGATTTCATCACCATCGATAGTGGTGACGGCGGTACGGGCGCCGCGCCCATGAGTCTCATCGACAATGTCGGCCTGCCCTTGCGCGAGAGTCTGCCGATGGTGGTCGACAAGCTGAAGGGTTATGGCCTGCGCGATCGCACCAAGATCATCGCGAGCGGCAAACTCATTACGCCGAGCGATGTGGCCTGGGCTATCTGCATGGGGGCGGATTTCATCACTTCGGCACGCGGCTTCATGTTCGCGTTGGGTTGCATCCAGGCCCTGCAATGTAATAAGAACACTTGTCCGACCGGCATCACCACTCACGATCGCAATCTACAGCGAGGTCTCGACATCACCGACAAGGCCGAGCGCGTGCGACGCTACGCCGAAACCATGCACCACGAGGTCGGTGTCATCGCCCATTCCTGTGGAGTCACCGAGCCACGGCGCCTGAAGCGCTTTCATTGTCGCATCGTGCAGGCCAATGGCCGCTCGATACCAATGAACGAGTTGTATCCCGACGTGCGCGTGCTGGCGATGCCGGATGTGGAAGAGGCGCGCGCCTGAGAATGTTATTCGCTGTGCCGGCGTGCTGGTCTCAGAAATTGCGTGTATTGAACGGCTGGTAATTGTCCGACAGGCAGTCGCGGCTGATGATGAGCTTCATCACTTCTGAGCTGCCGGCATAGATGGTGGCGACGCGCGCGTCGGTGTACTGCCGGCTGATCGGATATTCATCCATATAGCCGGCGCCGCCGTGCAGCTGCACGCCCAAGTCGGCGGACTTAATCTGAAGTTCGCTCGCGACTAGCTTGGCTTTGGCCGCGTCGACTGCGGTTAGCGCGCCGGCATTGATGGCGCGCACGCACTGGTCGATGTAGCACTGTGCGATATCGAGTTCGGTGCGCATTTCGGCCAGCTTGAACTGGGTGTTCTGGAACGCGTCCAGGGTCTTGCCGAAAGCTTTGCGCTGGTGCGCGTAGGCGGCCGCCAGATCGAACGACAGCTGCGCCGAGGCGAGCGCGCCAGAGGCGCCGATCAGGCGTTCTTCGGCGAGCCCCTTCATGAGATATTTGAAACCCTCGCCGGCGCTGCCGAGCACATTGGCTTTCGGCACCTGCACATTGTTGAAGAAGAGTTCGGCGGTATCCTGGGCCTTCTGGCCCATTTTCTTCAGATTGCGACCACGCTCGAAACCCGCCATGCCGCGCTCGATCAGAAACAAGGTCATGTGATGGGGGTTGTTCTGCGGATCGGTTTTCGCCGCCACTATCACCAGATCGGCGTTGATGCCATTCGAGATATAGGTCTTGGCGCCATTGAGTAGCCAGTGGTCGCCGTGGTCCTCGGCGTGGGTGCGCATGCCGGCCAGGTCACTGCCGGCGTCGGGCTCGGTCATGGCGATGGCGAGGATGCATTCACCCTTCACACAGCGTGGCAGGAAACGCGCGCACTGTTCGTCATTGCCGAAACGCGTCAGATACGGCCCGACCAGACGGCTGTGCAGCGAGTTGTACCAGTCGCCGACCCGCGCATAGGCGGTTTCTTCCAGGATGACCTGCTCGAAGCGGAAATCGTTGTCACCCATGCCGCCGTACTTCTCGTCCGGCCAGACCATCAGATAGCCTTGCGCGCCGGCCTTGAGGAAGGCTTCGCGATCGACGATGCGCTGTTCGCGCCAGCGCTCCATATGCGGCACGATTTCGGCGGCCAGGAAGCGGCGGTAAGCGGCGCGGAACATGGTTTGCTCTTCGGTGAAGTCACGGGGCAGCATGCTGTGGTCCTGCGGGCATTCGTTGAGGGGGGAGCGGATTATCCCTCTGCGCGGATCCGCCAGCAATCACTGGGCAAACCGATGTCGGCTCCTAAGCTAGACCCTTGCCGCAGGTCGTCAGCAGACTTGCGTCGAAACGCGCTACGCGCCGTGGCCCATCGTGCAACAGGCCCTTGGCGTAATCGACACCCATCTTGGCGAGCGCATCACGCAGTGCACGACTGTCGGCGTGTTCGGCGACGGTCTGCATGCCCAGCGCACGCGCCACCCGGCTCAGTCCCAATACCACTTCGTAGTCGACGGAACTGGCCAGCAGATTGCGCACGAAACAGCCACGTATCCCCAGATAATCGATCTGCATGGATTTGACGGCGTCGATCGCGCCGCCGCCGAAGCCCAAATCACTGATCATGAATTGGCAGTCGTCCTGTTTCAGGGTGGTGATGAAATAGCGCAGCAGGTCGCGATGACTGACGAGTACCGATTCGGGTAGCGTGAATCCGATGCGGCTCGCGACTTGTTGGTGTTCGCGCACGGTGCGAATGGCGTACTCAAGCAGGCGATCGTCGCCTGCCGATTGTGCCGACAGCGGTATCAATACCACGCGCATATCAGCCAGCACCGAGTGCTCGTTATGCAGGGCCTCAATGCTGGCTTTGATCAGCCAGCGATCGATAGCGGCGCTCAATTGATGGCGTGCCGCCAGTGCCACCACCTCCTGGCGGGGCACGAAAACATCACTGGCGGTGCGGATACCGACGCCGACCTCGCAATGTTCTATCGGCAGTGAAGCGGTGGTTGCGCACAAGGGTTGATAGAACAGATCCAGACGGCCGTCATGCAGGGCACTTTGAATCTCGCGGACCACATCCAGACGGTGCTCCTGCTGCACGTCCTCGCCGCTGACAGGCTCGAACATCTGCACGCGATTGCGGCCGAAGCTTTTGGCGCGATAGCAGGCGGCATCAGCGGCGCGCAGCAGATCTGCGCTAGAGCGCAAGGCGGGCCCGATCTCAACCAGCCCGACGCTGATCGAGACCGGCAAATGGATGGCCTGCCAGGTAAATTCGTGCTGATCGATGGCGCTGCGCAGGCTTTCGCCTAACGCTCGTGCGCGCTCAGCATTGCAGCTGTAGAGCAGCGCGCAGAACTCATCGCCGCCGATCCGCGCCAGTGTATCGGCACCACGAATGTGCCGACGCAAGACCTCAGTGAGAGTACGCAATGCATGGTCGCCGGCAGCATGACCATAGGTGTCGTTGATGAACTTGAACTTGTCGATGTCGATATAGAGCAGGGTGTGGTTGTTGGTATTCGCACCATCAGCGCGCTGCAATAGCTTGTGCATGCGGCGCTCGAACTCGCGGCGGTTGATGACGCCCGTCAAGCCATCGTGGCTGGCCTGCCAGGCGACCGACTCGGCGCGCTGTCGGCGGTCGGTCATATCACGCAGCTGCATGCTCACGCCGGCGAATTGCTCAAGCTCGTCGAGCAGCGGTGTCACCCGATAGTCGACGCCAAAGGCCACACCATCACGGCGCAGTAACTGCGGCCAGTCGCTCATTGCCTGGGCAGCGCGTGTGAGGCGGGCTTCGTCGAAAATGTCGCGTGTGCGGTTGTGTGGGTTACGGCCATGGACGATACACACGCCGTGCGCCAGGGGGTGACCCACAAGTTGTGCACGGCTGACGCCGAGCAGGCGCTCGGCGCTGGCATTGGCATAGTCGATATTGCCGGTCGCATCGCAGGTGAGCAGACCCTCACCGAGGGTCTCGAGGGTCTGACGTTGACGCGCTTCACGGTTGAGGACCGCACCGATTTCGTTGCGTCTGCGCAGGGCAAGCGCGAGCAGTTGCTGCGTGTCACCGCGCGCTCGGTCGGCGCCGGGATTGTCCAGATTAACTGCGTGCCACAGCGCATTGCGCAGCGCGTTATGGGTATGGGAATAGCCGCTTGCCAGCAACTGCAAGCTCGCCATGGCCATGGCCACCCAGAGCATCACGCCGGCATGATGACCGTCGTAAAGCATGGCGCCGATGAGCAACAGCCCCAGTGTGGCGAGGAAATAGGTGTAGGCGCTGCCGTGCTCGCCGAAGACCGGAATGGCGAACAGCGCGATGACCAGCACGCCGCTCAGCAACGCGGCGAGGGCGGTGGCGTCGGCATAGGGCAGGAGCAATCCAACCCCTAAGCCCCAAGCCAGACCGAACATCGCGCCCAT
>JANMJF010000137.1:0-19078 GCA_031371245.1 Pseudomonadota bacterium
GGCAAACGGAGGGTGGCGATGGCGGTAAAGCACATGGCTCACATGGGGCAATACTCGCCTTGCTACCCTCCATCAAGGCGCGCCATCGCAATTCAGCCTGACAGTGAACACGATGGTCTGAAACAAATGTTAACGATTACCCTCTTGTCTTCTAGGTAAGAACGGCGTCGGTAATGTCGCGTAGTTCACAAAGGCACGATGGTGCGCAGCGGCAGGGCTCAAGAAATCAGTATCGATGGTGGGGTGCAATGTCAGTCGGACACAAATCCGCCGCTTTAAAAAAACCGTGCCAGCTCCAGTTGCACATAATCATCGCGATGGATGCTGTAAAACGCGTCGACGGGTGCGATATCGATGAGCAGGCGCAGTTCCAGTTCGAGGCGCCACTGGTCGCCGAAGCGACGACTGGCCTCGACATTGAAGAACTCACCGCCACCGTGCACATCAACCACCACGCCGCTCAAGGCCTGGCTGTCGGCGGTGTCGTTGGCCGCCAGGCGTGCGCCGACAAAGACATCGTGATTAAAAGGTGTAGTGGCGTGGTCGCCGCGCTGGTCGAAGTGATATTCGCTGAGCAGGCCGAGGTCGAAAGCCGAGCCGAACACACCGACCAGGGTGTATTCGAATCCGCCGACGGCGGCGGCATAGGTCGCACCCTGGCCTGAGCGCCGCACAGCCTCGAGCTTGAAGGCGCAACTGCCGACGGTGGCCTGCAGATCGAGGCTGGTCTGGTGGATGATGTCGTAGATGGGTCGCAGCGCGGGCTGGCCGTTCGAGGTCGGCGCTAGCGTCAGCCGTGGCTCGCGGCTCGTGCCCCAGAAATGCGCGAGCCCGATATCGAACGGCCCGACGGTATGAGAGTAGCGCAGCGCGTAATCGAGGTGTTTATCGCCGGCCGCTGATTCGAAGTACGGATGATCGACGTCCACCGGCAAAGGCGCCTGTAGCCGCCCTTCACGACCGGCAAAGCTGCGCTCGTGGAAACCCGTCAGCACGAACAGGTCGAGCGTACCCCAGGGCTGCTTCAGCGCCAGATTCACCATCGGCTGCCCGAATTTATCCTCGCCGTCCGGATTCTCAATCAGATCGGTCTGGTTGATGATGTCGACCAGGTGATTCGATTCGGCAACGCCCCAGAATACTCGGCGCGCGCCGATCCGCAGCTCCCAGGCGCTGGCTGCATGCACATAGGTCAGTTCGCGAATATCGGCGTGGCTGCGACGCCGGTCGTTCTGATCGAGGCGCGCGAAGGGCACCATCAACAGGCTATCGGCACCGTCGTTCCAGGCGGAATAGAGCTCGGGATTAAAAGCCAGCGAGACGCTGGCATCGCCCTGCTCAGGCAGGCGCGGCGATTGCAAGAATCCTCGCACTTCGAGCGCGACATCACCACTGAGATCAAGCGCGCCGGCTGCAGCTTGCGTGACACTCAGCGCAAGAAGGGCTGCGGCTGAAAAACTTCGATGCATAGCCGTGAGCCGATGAAGGCAGGGGTGCAAATCTAGCACCCCATCCCACACCAGCACGCGGTCATCTCAGCCTTTCGACAATTCCTCCAGGGCTTTCTTGGCGTCCTCGATACCCTTGAACGGCACATTGCTTTCCACGGCCTTGCTCAGATGCTCGCGGGCACCGACCTTATTGCCCTTAGCCAGATAGGCCATGCCGAGATGGAAGTGCATGAGTGCGGCATCGGGTGCGGCTTCGACCGCCTTCTCCAGAAAGTTCACCGCCTGTTCGTGTTCACCCAGCTTGTATTCCACCCAGCCGATGGTGTCGAGGAAGGCCGGCTGATTAGTGTTACGCAAGGGCGTGACCAGGGCGCGAGCACGCTTCATGCTGGCCTCGTCCTTGCGATATTCGATCAGCAGCATCGCCAGATTGTTGGCTGCGAGCTGCGAATCGGGCTGCTTTTTCAACGCTTGTTCGTACTGCTCGATGGCCGAGTCCAGCTGGCCGGTCTCCTCGAGATAGGACGCCAGCCCCGTCACCAGCAGCGGTTGACCGCCGGTCTTCTCGATACCGTCCTTCATCACCGCCACAGCCTCGTCGGCACGTTTGGTCGAGGTATAGGCCGAGGCCAGGTTGCGATACGGGATCGGCCACTTCGGATTGAGTTCAATCGCGCTCTTGAACTGCGTGATGGCGTCGTCGTATTTCTTCTCGGCCAGATAGATTTCACCCAGCAGGTTGTAGGCGACGAAATGTTTGGGCTGGTTCTTCACCACCTCTTTGAGTTTGGCCACGGCTTGGTCGCGCTGCTTGAGCGCCAGATGACTCTTGATCAACTGCGACAAGGGCTCGATGGCGTCCGGCGCGTGGTCGAGCGCCGACTGGAACTCGCCGACACTGGCCTCCAGATCGCCCTTGGCCTGCTGCACAAGACCGGCAAAGTGATAGCCCTTCACTGACTCCGGGAACAGCGTCTTGATCTGCTCGGCAACGCCACCCGCGCCCGCCCAGTCCTTGCGATAAACGAAAATCTTGAACTTGCCTTCCAGCGCACCGACGTCCTGGGGGTTCTTCTTCAAGACCTCATCAAGTACCGCGAGCGCGTCGTCAAGTTTGCCCGACGACGCCTCGAGGTTGGCCAGATCAAGGCCCAGTACACCGGCGTTGGGATTGGCCTGGATGCCCTGCTTGAGCACATCGAGCGCCAGCTCGTTTTCCTTGTTGGTCAGATGCGCACGCGCCAACAGCCGCACGGCGCCGACATTGGTCGGCGCGTCGTGAATGACGGTGCGCAGATCGGCAATCGCGCCGGCGGCGTCGCCGTCGTTCAGATGCAGGGTGCCACGCAAACTCAAGGCATCGCCGTCACGCGGGTTGTCGGTCAAGACCTCGTCGACCAGCTTGCGCGCGCCTTCTAGATCATTCTGACGAGCCTTGACCACCGCTAGGCGACTCTTGGCCTGCAACAGTTCGGGGCCTTCTTTGACGTTGGCGATGACCGCTGCGTAGACCTTGGCGGCGTCATCCATCTTATTGGTCGCCTCGAAAATCTTGCCGAGCGCAAACTGCAGACGGTTCTCCGTAGGTTCTTTGGCAATCATGCCCTGCAAGGCCTCAACCGCTTTGTCGACGCCACGCACACTCGACAGAAACTCGATATAGGCGAGCTTGGCCGAGATCTCGGTGGGGAAATCCTTGATGGCCTCAGCCATGGCTTTCTCGGCGTCGTCCTGGCGCTTGAGCGCGACCAGGAAGCGCGCATAGCCGGTGCGGTAGGCCAGCACGGTCGGCTTTTGCTTGATGACTTCACCGAACGCGGTCACCGCATCGTCGGTGCGGCCCGATTGCGCATAAACCCGTGCCAGATTGATCTTGAGCGCGACTTCGTCGGGATTGGCCGCCACGGCATCCTTCAAAGTCTTGATGCTGTCTTCGGTCTTGCCTTCGGCGAGCTGCAGTGAGGCCATCAGCGACGCGGCCTCGGGATTATTCGGTGCGGCCTTGATGGCGCGCTCGGCCAGTTCGCGGGCGCCGGGGATGTCTTTGGCCTTGGCCTTGACCGCCGCCAGCAAGGTCAGGCCGTCGACATCGTCAGCCTTGGCGGCCAACAGCTTGTCGGCGTTTTCCTTGGCTTTTTCGTCGTTATTACTGAGCAGGAACAAGCGCCCCATATTGAGCAGCGCGCCACGGTGGTCGGGTTTCTCCCCCAGGATGGCCAGGTAATGCCCCGCCGCACCCTGCCAGTTTTCGAGCTTCTCCATGGTCTCGGCCAGGCCGAAGCGTGCTTCGATGTCCTTTGGATCTATCTGCAACGCGTTCTGGAATTCAATGCGCGCTTTCTCGTAATTCTCGGCCTTGAACAGCTCATGGCCCTTGTTCATGTAGACCGTCTTGCGATCTGCCGCGCCACCGCAGGCGGCCAGCAGGGCAATCAGAGCAATAACGAGAAAGCGGTTGGTTGTTTTCATGACAGGTCCGGTTGGCGCTTTGTGCGGAGCGGCATTTTACACAGCGATTGGCGAAAGTTCTCGAATAGTTGGCGTTTTGGCCCGGCGATATGACGAATGTCACAGCCATGTCACCCGACCTGCCACCAACAACTGGCCCCGGGGTGTGGATGATCGGCAACCTCTTCGCCCTCTGTAGGTGCGAATTTATTTGCACCTTCCGGCCGGCGCTTTCGCTATCTCGCCCACCTTAGCGTAGGAATGAAATCACACCTAGGCGCCTGTCGGACTTAGGGTGAATCTGCGGCGGCAATTTCCTAAGTCCGACAGGCGCCTAGTTCGCTCGCTGTAAATACTCTCGCCAAGGCGCCCAATAATATTTCTCCCAGCCCTGCGATACACCAGCAAAGTCAGCATCGACCACGTTGGCCTGGGTGAGCTCGATCCGAGCACCATCGCCCTCGGCGAGAAACGTTAGGATCAATGTGGAATCGAGATCGGTTGGCCCCCAGTAGGGAGAACGCCAAGATTGCACAATTAGGCGTTTGGGAACGACCTGTAGGATTGTTCCAGTGATAACGCCATCAAAAGCCGAAAAGGGAGAGCCGGGAACAGCAGACACAGTTACCGGCATTCCGGTGAATCCCGCGTGCGCTCCGGGGTCGAGATACATATCGAACAATCGGTCCGGTGGTGCTGGGAGTGAAGCTGCGATTTGAATCGTACGTGCCATTCCATGTTCTCCGCGTCATATTGAGAAGATGTGTAGCAAAGACAGGCCTAAAGGCGAGGGGTTTACGGAGCCCCTCTCCGCGACTCTAAATTGACCACCCGAACGGCGTCATGCGCGAACAGCGCCATGGGCAACGAACCACGCGTAGGCGGTGCGAATGCCGTCCTCAAGTCCAATGCGAGGACGCCAACCGAGCGCATTAATGCGCGTGGTATCAACCAGCTTGCGCGGCGTGCCATCGGGCTTGTCGGTATCGAATACCAAGCGTCCCTGGAAGCCGACGATATCGGCGATCAGTTCCGCCAGTTGACGGATGCTGAGATCCTTCCCCACCCCGATATTGACGTGCTCCTCGCCCGTGTAATTTTGCATCAGGAACAGGCACGCCTCGGCACAGTCATCAACATGCAGGAACTCGCGCAAGGGCGTGCCCGTGCCCCAAATCACCACTTCATCTTCGCTGTGCAGCTTGGCTTCGTGAAACTTGCGGATCAAGGCGGGCATGACGTGCGAACTGTTCAGATCATAGTTGTCGTTGGGGCCATAGAGATTGGTCGGCATGCCCGAGATGAAATCGGCACCGTGCTGACGCCGATAGGCCTGGCACAGTTTGATGCCTGCAATCTTCGCGACCGCATACCACTCGTTGGTCGGCTCTAGCGGCCCGCTCAAGAGATATTCCTCTTTAAGGGGCTGCGCGGCGAGCTTGGGATAAATACAGGTGCTGCCAAGGAACAGCAGCTTGCGCACGCCATGCACATGGGCGCCGTGAATGAGATTGGCCTCGATGATCAGGTTGTCGTAGAGAAAATCGGCGGGGTAGCTGTTGTTGGCGAGAATACCGCCGACTTTGGCTGCGGCAACGAACACGCAGTCCGGCCGCTCGCGGGCGTACCAGGCATTCACCGCCGCAGCGTCCTTGAGATCAAGCGCGTCGCGCCCTGGTGTCAGCACATTGTCAAAGCCTTGTGCCTGCAAAGCCCGCACAATGGCCGACCCAACCATGCCGCGCGCGCCAGCGACGAAAATACGCTCGGAACTCTTCACCTCGTACACTCCCACACTCGACGGTGCAACAGCATTTCCATCACTCGAAGTAATCGAATACGCGAAATCCTTCGCGTTTACACAGCTCGTCCTTTTCGGCATCGCGCCGGTCTTCGCGCACCATTTCCGCGACCAATTGTGCGACCGTGGTACGTGCCTCCCAGCCGAGCTTGAGACGCGCCTTACTCGGATCGCCAAGCAGCGTATCGACTTCGGTCGGGCGAAAATATCGCGGGTCGACCGCGACCAGCAAGCGCCCGTTGGCCTTGTCCAGGCCTTGCTCTTCGACGCCGCTACCGCGCCATTCGATGTCGATACCGATTTCAGCGAACGCGAGACCGACGAATTCGCGCACCGAGATCTGGCGACCGGTTGCGACTACGAAATCGTCCGCTTCGTCCTGCTGGAGCATGAGCCACATGGCCTGCACATAATCGCGGGCATGGCCCCAGTCGCGCAGCGAATCGAGATTGCCTAGGAACAGCTGGTCCTGCAGCCCGAGGCTGATACGCGCGACCGCCCGAGTGATCTTACGCGTCACGAAGGTCTCGCCACGGATCGGTGATTCGTGATTGAAGAGGATGCCGTTACTGCAGAACATGCCGTAAGCCTCACGATAATTCACGCAGATCCAGTAAGCGTAGACCTTGGCCGCGCCATAGGGGCTGCGCGGATAAAACGGCGTGGTCTCCGTCTGCGGGATCTCCTGCACCTTGCCGTACATCTCGCTGGTCGAAGCCTGGTAGAAACGCGTCTTCTTTTCGAGTCCGAGAATGCGGATCGCTTCCAGCAGGCGCAGCGTGCCGATAGCGTCGGAATTGGCAGTATATTCGGGTGTTTCGAACGACACCGCGACATGACTCTGGGCGGCGAGATTGTAGATCTCGTCGGGTTGCACCTGCTGCACGATGCGGATCAGGTTGGTGGCGTCGGTGAGATCACCGTAGTGCAGCACGAAGTTGCGCTTCTCAAGATGTGGATCTTGATAGAGGTGATCGATACGACCGGTGTTGAAGCTTGATGCACGGCGCTTCAAGCCATGTACTTCGTAACCCTTCTTCAACAAAAATTCCGACAGATAGGCGCCGTCCTGGCCGGTCACGCCGGTGATCAAAGCAGTCTTCTTAGTCATGAAATCCTCGCGGAAAATGGAGAGCAGACTACGATTAAGAATCGGTCTAGCTAAGCCCGCGCACCGCGAGCGTCAGCAGACAGATCACAGTCGACACGCTGAGCAGATTCCAGCGCTTCTGCGCAATGCCTAACACGGCTTCGCAACCGTACAGGAGCACGACGGAATACATGACCGTGCGCACCGTCTCACGCGCGCGGATGTCGATGCCGCCAAACACCACTAACGCCATCACTCCAAAGACCAACAGGTAGTCAGTAGGCGTCGCGCCGAAGCGCTCTTCGGAGGTATAGCGGATAAACAACGCCACCGCCAAAGCCAGCGTCACGATTACCACTAGCGATGCGATGTCAAAGATCCCGAACTGCGAACCGGGGTGAAACTCGACAAACAGGTAGCTCGAAAAGATCGCTGCTACGTATGCCGACAGGCGATTGATGAGCGTGTCCGGCGAGCGATTGAACAGAATTTCGATGGCGACGATCAGCCCGAGCACGCCGGCCATCACGCCGAAATCGCGCGGCACCCGCACCGCGAAGATAGCGCCCGCCACCAGGCACACCGGCAACAGCACCGAAATGGTCGCGAGCGGAATACGCCGTAGCAGACCGTCGCTGCGCAAGCTGGCAATCGCCGCAGCGAATACCGATATGCCGATGGTGCGTCGACGCCAGCCACGCGACTCGGCAACGCCGAGCAGCGTAAAGCCACTGACGATGATGCCTAGATAGGTCGCTGCCACCAGGTAGTCCGACTCAAAGCGCAACAGCACCGTGAGCGTAACCAGCAGTGCCTGCACCGAGTAGATAAGCACCACCGTTTCGTAGTGATCGAAGCCGAGGTCGAGCAGGCGATGATGAACGTGATTGCGGGTCGCCTTGAACCAGTTCATCTTGCCTTTGGCGCGCTTGTACAGCACGACCAGGATGTCGGAAATCGGCAGGCCGAGAAACAACAGCGGTGCCGCCGCACTCAAGGCCGGCATCGCGACCTGGGTGACATGGATGGCGAGAAAGCCGAGCGTAAAGCCTAGAAACTGGCTGCCCGCGTCGCCCATGAAAACCCGTGCCGGGTGGGTGTTGTAACGGAGAAACCCGAGGATGCCGCCCATCGTGGCAAAGGCCATGCCGACGGTCAGTTCGTTGGCGCTGAGGTAGCCGAGATAAGCGATCACGATCAGGCTCAGAATAGTCTCGCCGCCAGCCAGACCGTCGAGTCCATCGGAGTGATTGACGGCGTTGATCATGCCCATTAGGGCGATGATGGTGAGTGCCTTAGACCACAGCACCGGCAGTGTTTCACCGATGAACGGCCAGTCGGCTACGTAGAGCTGGCCATAAAACACCACCACAGCGGCGGCCATCGCCTGACCGACAAACTTCACCCAATGACTGAGCTGACGCGCATCGTCCCACATGCCAAACGCAAACAACGTCAGGCTGCCAATCAGGTAAGACTGGAGCAGCGGGTCGAAAGGGCGGGTGATGCAGATGGGTAGCAGGCTGCCAGCGACGATGCCCCAACCACCGATGCGTGGAATCGGTTTTGAATGAACTTTGCGGCTCTCGTCCGGCTTGTCGACCATGTTGAGATAGGGCGCCAGCCGCCAGGCCAGCGGTATCACCAGCATGCTGGTCGGCACAGCGATGATGAGCAGCAGGAACAGGCTATTCACGACGATTGTGGCTCAGGCACGCCGCACAGCTTTCATTGCGGAACGTAGGCGTCCAGTTGATCGCCGAGACCAGCGATGAAGTCCTGCAATACCAGGTCGCCATCGCGCCACTCGCCACCCGGGCCAATGACCGTCGACAGGCGTACCAGCGCGCCGTCTGAACGATTGCGGGTCAAGGCATCCCACAGTAGATACCACTTGACCAGGTATTCGTTGGTGATCACTCGCCCGCGTTGCTGGAACCAGTAGTAAACGAGCTGGCGATTCTCGCCCATGGCGATCTGTACACGATTGACGTTGAGCGGCGTGGCATCCGCAGGCCGTGTTATCGCCAGCGTCGAGAACCCGTCGATCTTCCAACCACCGCCAGGAATACAGGAACGCGGTGAATGGGCCGACTCGCCGGCACGCTGCGAGGCGTAATAAGCGACATAGAAATTAACCAGCGGCCGGCCCGCTTCGTGACTGTAATTGATGAGCGTGTAGTCGGTGAACTTGAGGGCATCAATATAGACACGGTCGAGCACGTCGTGTTGGCCATGCCAATCGCCAATCGTGAGCGGGAAGCGCTCGAAATCGTGTCGTGCGGGAATGATTTCCTCGCGTTTGGCGATCGACATCGAGATCACACAAGACACCGCTACCAGCGCCACACACACCAGGAATGGCGGCGGTAAAGCCTGACGCATGCGCTTGGCGCCGGCCGGCGTTGGGCTGGGAATCTCGACGAAAAAGGTATCGGTGAAACTGCTAGGCGGACGCTGCAGGCGCGAGAGTATGGCGATTTCCGCGAACAGTACCGCGAGGCAGGCCATGAATATCACCCAGCCTTCGAAGTCATGCAGGAAGCCCTCGGCCATGTCCTGACCCCACCGATCAACGGTGAATCCGATGATGCCGATGCGCAGACTGTTCATGAACACCGTGATCGGCGCAGTCGACGCGAATATCAGGAGCTTGTGCCACAGCGGGCCGCGGTATAGATAGGCGCACAGGAAACCGAAGCTCGCCAGCGGGAACAGGTAGCGAAGCCCGTTGCAGGCTTCGATCACTTGCAGCTTGAAGGAGCCCAGGTCAATGACATTGCCTTCCAGATAGACACTGACACCGAGCGCACGGATAACCAGTACGCCAAGCTCGGAGGACACCAGCTGCAGACGCGTCGACAGCGCCTGGTAGAGAAACTGCGGGAACGGTACCGTGAAAAACAGCAGCAACAGTCCCGCCCACAGGTAGCGCGCATTGCGCAGGCCGGCATACGCCAGCAGCATGCCGGCCAAGGTAATGAAGAGCGCGTAGTGAATGACCGCGTAGATCGCGCTCAGGCTGCCGGCAAAGAACACCAGCAGGCCGAACAGGCACAGTAGTACAGCCGCCCACGACCCCGTCCAGGCCTCGCTCAGCAGCTCGTTCTTTTTTTGCCAGAACAGAAACAAGCTGAGCGCCGGCAGCAGATAGGCGTGGCTGTATTCTTCCTTCGCGCCCCACAGGTGCACAAGTTCGCGGATGCCGTCGTGAAACAGCAAACCAAGCAAGCCGAGCGCGAGCAGTGCAGCCAACCAAGCCGTGATACCGAAGGTCCAGCGCGTGTCGGGAGTGTGCGGACGCGTAGCGGTGTTTTGAAGTGATTGATCCATAGTCTAGGCGTCTCTGCGGCGGGTATTGTGCCGCCTCCCGGTTAAAAGTTCATGCAGCACGTAGCCCGTATACACGCTATTTGTGACCAAGTACCTGCGCCACAATCGCCGCGGCTCGGCCCACAGTCGACCCAGCCACTCAAGCCCCAAACGTTGCATCCACACTGGCGGACGACGCACCGTGCCCGCGATGAATTCAAAAGCCGCACCGACGCCAAGCGTCACCGCGCTGATTTGATAACGGTTGTCTGCCATCCAGATTTCCTGCTTGGGGCAGCCCAGTCCGACGAACACCAAGCCCGCACCGCAGTCGCTGATCTGCCGACAAAAGGCCTTCGTCTCAGCGGTCTCGAGTGCGCGAAATGGCGGCGAGATAGTGGCTGCTACACGTAGTGCGGGAAAACGCTGCGCCAGTTCCACGCGTAGGCGCGCCAGGCTCTCCTGCGTGCTGCCGTAGAAGGCGACCGAAATGCCGCGCGCCGCCGCTTCGCGACACAGCGCGATGGTCAGGTCAGGACCATTGATGCGTGCCTGGCGCGCACCACGTCGTCGGCCGATCAGCCACGCCACTGGCATACCGTCGGGGGTCACGAGGTCCGCGCCGTTGATGGCTGCACGCAGCGCCGCGTCACTGCGCGCGGTCACCACCGAATGCACGTTGCACACGCACACTGCCCGGTGTTCACGCGCTGCGGCCCAAGCCAGGATGCGCGCCAGGGTCTCGTCCCATTCAAGCCGGTCTATCCAGCTGCCCATGATCAATTCGCGGTCGCGGCTCATGGCGCAATTATCGGCGCGTGGCGTGCAGGCTAGAGTAAATGTCCACCAGCGCTCGAACATTCTGCTCCGGCCCGTAATGATCGATGAAGCGCTGGCGTGCAGCAACACGCATGTCTTCGAGCGCTGCCGGCGCCGCCCAGACCTCGGCCACGACACGCGCCAGATCGATGGGGTCGGCAGCGCGAAAATGTCGACCAGTGTGTCCGTCGATCACGATCTCCCCGAGGCTGCCGATATTCGAGGCCAATACTGGCAGACCACGACTGTAAGCCTCGACCACCGTCATCGGAAAACCTTCGTAACATTCCGACGGCATGATAAGCACGCGCGCCTCGCCCATCAGACGCAGCACCTCGCGGCGCGAGACGGCACCCAACCACTGCATCTGGTTGCCACGTTGCGCTGTGGCGGCTGCCAGGGCCGCGTGCGCCGGACCCTCGCCTGCGATGCGCAGCGGCACGCCCGGCAGATGCCGCCACGCTTCAACCAGCGTATGCACGCCTTTCTCCCGTGACAGCCGCCCGACAAAAAGTGCGAATTCGCCACGTGCCGTGCCGAGCCCAGGGTCGGTGTCCAGGCTGTTGGGCTTGACCGTAAGGCGCGTGGCCGGCAGGCCCGCTGCGACGAACTTGCGTCGCGCAAACTCCGTTAGCGCAATATATCGATCGACCTTGGTCGCGTAGCTGCCAAGACCGTGATGCACGTATTGCATCAGCGCCACCGCGGCGCTCGCCAGCCGACTGCTGCGGTAACACGCATGGTGCACGCTCTCGAAGAAGCGCCCGCCGCCGCAGGCCTCGCACGGCTTGCCGTCCCGCAGAAAGATACCGTTCGCGCACAGCAGACGGAAGTTGTGCAGGGTCTGCACCACCGGCACGCCGGCGTCCGCACAGGCGTAATAAACCGCCGGTGACATGCGTGGGAAGGTGTTGTGAAAGTGCGCGACTGCCGGCCTGAATTGGGCGAGGGTGGCACGCATGCGCGCGTGGGCGCGCCGCGACCACAGCGTATCGATGCCCGCTGCGATCCGCGCAGACAGGGTTGTCGTGTCCACTTCGTCATTGTCGAACTCCAGCCGTACGACGTCGTGCCCAGCCCGTTCCAATTGTGCAGCCTCGGTGTCGAATACCGCGTCTTCGCCACCGCGCAGGCGATAGCGGCAATGGCCGAGCAGGATTTTCATTGCAGGTCAAAACCGCTGCCGCTGCGACTGCGCTCTGCGTAATCTGTCGGTGTGTCTGGCGTCGTTGATGGCTCGGCAAAGGCCACCGCGAGTCGCCGCAGGATGCCGTCCCGTTCCGCCACCGCAGCCGCCACGATGGCATCGGCGCGTGCCTGACTGTCAGCCACGGCGTAGATACGCAGTTCATCAGCATTGCCCGATGGGCGCACATGGGCGATGTCGCCGTTGTCAAAAGTAATACGCACCCCGTCGGTATAATCGAGCGAAATCGGCGCACCAAACCCGTCGGCAGCGCTGAAGAAGTTCGCGACGCGCGCAGCGATACGGCCTTGGCCAGCGCTTGTGTCCGCATCTTCCGGCGCGGGACTCAGCGCCGCGACAATGAGCAGACTTGCGGCGCGTGGCAAATGCCGCAGCAGCCCCGCGCAACTGCAACGTCTCGGCAAGGTTTCGAACAATGCGTTCAACCCCTGCTCGCGCTCGCCCATCATGACGAGAATTGCAAGGATGGGCAGAAAGGCATCGCGGGTCGGCAGGGCTGGCAAGGTGCGGCCGCCACGTTCGACCGCAGTGGCGGTGAGGAACCCGCCGTTCGCTTCCCAGCCACACACACGTTGCCGGCCGGCGGCGAGCGCCGCTTCCATGCCAGCGATAACATAGGGCGAACCGATGCGGGTCTTGGCCCACACCCGTGCTGCCAGCGAGCCGAGATCGACGGCGTCGTTGCAACTCACGGGCACGACCACCGCATCCGGCACCAGATAGTCGGCAGTCAATATGCCGACCAGGTCACCGCCCCAGAAACGCGCCGTGCAGCGGCCGGCCCCATCGTAGTCAAGGCCAACCATAAGTGGCCGATCGGAATCGCCGTCGGTCGACACCAGCGCGTCATAGCGCGTGCCGTCAGCACTGGCCCGCGCCGCCAACTGCCGCATGGTTTCAAGGGTTGCAGCGTCGATGGCCTCGGTATCAATCGGTACGAACACTTCGCTGCGGCCGACCGCCCGCACCCTTGCGCCGAGCGCTTCGAGCATCTCGACCAGCAGATCGCGCCCCACGGCGGAGTGTTGATACACCAGCACTTGGCGCCCGACGAGACAGCCCGCGCCAAAGAAGGCGCGAAATCGTTGGAGATAGGCGCGTCGCGCGGCGGCGTCGGCGACAGGCAGTGCAGCGGGCGCCTTTTTCAACATGCCCGTCGAGTCGAAGCGCGAGGTCAGCGCCGTTTCGCCGTAGAGCTGCGCGCGCCACCGCGCGACATGGACCGCGAGCGGTGCTTCGTCCTCCTTGCGCAATTCTCCGCGCGCGCTGTTGGTCTTGTAACCGTTGCGCTCGAACGGAATGTGACTGCCCGTCACCATGATGCTGCCGCAGCCCTGGGCGATCCCATAGGCGGTGAGCGCTGGCGTCGGAATCTCGCCAAGAAAAACCGGCACAAGCCCGGCATCGCTTATGGCGCTGGCGACGGTCTGCGCAAGTTCGCCACGTCCGCCCTGCGCTGCCACGCGTTGTGTTGAACTCGGGCGCAGGTCGCAGGCATAGAAGAATGACGAACCGGGCGCAATGCCACCCGCAGTGGACGGCAAAGAAAACAGATAATCGAGATCGGCGCGGACATTGATGTAGAGCTCAAGCTGACTCAGATCGACGACCTCACCACGCCGGCCGCTGGTGCCGAAAGCGAGCGGCACAGGCGTGTAGGTCAAGGCCGCCGCAAGCGTCGCCTCGCGTTCATCTGCGGGAGAATTCATGCACTGATTACCTGCAAAATGCCAACGACACTAGCGCCACCAACGCGCAACACAGTATGCGGCGCACCGCAATGGCGACCACCGACTAATGCCTACACCATCACAATACGCGGTGCGGGAACACTGTGCTGGATCAAGATTAAGCCATAGTGCCGACCCGCTCCCGCCGCCTCGTTCAAGTGGTTTTGATTCGAAAAGAGTCGGCCTCGAAAGTCCAGCGTAGTTCGCAGTCATTTCATTCAGCGAGAAGTTTTCATGAAAGTGTATTGGACGATGACGCGCGTCGCACCTCGCGCGCACCTATCACACGCGCTGCTATTGCTCGTATGTTCCGGTTTTTCGCTGGTTGCCCAGGCCACCACCTATTACATCGACGCGCTCGACGGCAACGATGGCTGGAGCGGCACGGCAAATGTGCCGACCGGCGCGCCGTTGAACAATGGCCCGTGGCGCACGCTCGCACGCGTGCAAGCGGCGACCTTCGCGCCGGGTGACAACATCCGCCTGCGTTGCGACCAGACGTGGCGCGAGCCGCTCACCCTCGCCGCCACCGGCACGGCCGCCGCGCCCGTCCTGATCGGCAGATACGCCCCCGCCACCTGTACCAACAACCCCGTCATCAACGCCGAGCAAGCCATCCCCGACTACGCCTGGACCCGCCAGTCGGGCAACATTTATCAGGTTCGCTATCCGGTCAATCTGCTGCGTACCGTCGGCGGCACGGCGGGCTTCCGTGCCTGGTCGGCCAACGCCGATCATACCTTGCTTGCCGATGCCAGCTGTGCGAGCTCCACATCGACCTGCGTTACCTTGACCGGCGGCGCCAGCCAGACACTGGCGATCAGCGGCAACTTCACGGTCGAAGCCGGTAATCGTCTCAACATCGAATTTCGCATCAGAGCGCCGCTCGGTGTCGCCATCGCCGTAATTCCCCGGCGTGGCGCTGTGCCTTGGGACACCCTCGGCACTATCCGCACCATCGTCGGCACGGGCAATTGGCAGACCTTTAGCTACGAGAGCATCTTCACTACCTCTAGCAGCGTTGCGCGCGTCGACTTCGTCGTACCGGCCGGTCGTCAGTTGAGCATTACCGACCTGCGCGTTGGCTTCGCGGCTGCGGCCCCCAAACAGCTATTGTCCAGCGGCACCGCCCTGCCCGTCGCCCACCATCCAAATCGCGGCTTCGACAGCGCGCGCCCGACCTCGATGTTCGCCGCGATAGGCGCCAACGCCGACCGCGTAGCGCTCAACGGCGGCACCGTCAGCACTTATCTCACGCCCGGCGCCAACTTCGTATTGCCGCCCGGTGGCAGCGTCACACCCGGCCTCGGCATTACTGTCCGCACCAATGGCTGGATGATGGATGAACTCAAGGTCGCCAATCAGCAGAACGGCAACATCGTGTTCGACCGCCCGAGTACCTACCCCATCGACCGCAATTGGGGCTTCTTTCTCAGCGGCGCGCGCTGGATGCTCGACTCACCCGGCGAATGGCACTACGACCCCGCCACTTCGCTGCTGACGGTATGGATGCCAGACAGCCTCGCGCCCGGCACACGCCTCGGCTTGAGCACCGGCGACGTGGGACTTGATCTCAGCAACTCCGCCTTCGTCTTCGTCAGCAATGTCGACGTGCGTGGCTTCACCGTCGGTGTGCGGATGCGCAGTGGCAATACCTTGCGCTTCTTGAACGGCACCATTGCTAACAGCGGCGAATTCGGTGTCGACGCGGTCGACTGCCAGCTCTGCGAGCTACGCGGTAACGTCATCAATAATTCGCTGCGTGACGCGGTGTCCGCGACCACCATGACCGGCGAAACCACCGACGGTCTGCGCGTGGTCGCCAATCGCATTACCAATAGCGGTGCCAGCGGTCCGACATCCAGCGCGCTAGACCTGCCCCTGCGCTCCCTAGGCGCGGTGCGTGGCGGTAAGAACGCGGTTATCCAGGACAATATCATTACCAATACCGGCTACGTCGGCATCCGCGCCAATCCTGGCAGTGTTGTAACCGGCAATCGTGTGGAAAACGCCTGCCTGATTCTGGACGACTGCGCCGGCATCTATACCCTCGGTGCAGACAACGCCAGCAATATCACCAGCAACACGGTCATCAATGTGGTCGGCAATACCGATGGCATGCCCAGCTTCATGACCACGCTGACCAGTGGCCTCTATTTTGACGATCTGTCCTCGGGCGTGGTCGCGAGCAACAACACTATCACCGGTGCTGATAATGGCCTGCACCTGCACAATGCTTTTCTGAACACCATTACCAACAACACGTTCTATGGCAATCGCCGCTATCAGGTATGGGCACAGGAAGGCAGCAACCGCTTGCGCGCGAACGGTGACTTGTACGGCAACTTGGTTACTGCCAACCGCTTCTTTCCGGCCGTACCGCTGCACCCGATCCAACAGGAGACAGCGTTCGGTTCCACCAATAATTTCGCCACCTACTCCGGTAACCGCTATTCCACCTTGCTGCTGCGCACGGTTGCGAACGAACAATGGGGTACGGGTGCGAGTTCCCACGATCTGTCCACCTGGCAGAGTGCCCGCGGCCAGGACCTGTCTGCCACCGAGATCAACAGCATCGGCTACGCAACTTTCAGTGCCACTGGCACCAATCTGGTTCCAAACGGCAAGCTGAGCAATGGCAAGAGCGGCTGGACCTACTGGAACGCTACCGCGCCATTCGGTAGCGTCACCGTCGAAGCGTGCCCGCAGGGCAATTGCATCCGCTTCGTCGCTGGCGCGACCCTCAGCTTGTTATCGACGCCAAACTTCAGCACCGTGCGCGACACTTGGTACCGGATTTCCTTCGACGCCAAGACCTTGAGCGCCAACCAGTCGATATCAGTGACTGTGCGCCGCGGCGGCGGTGGCGCGAATGGCTACGAAGGTCTCGCAGCGGGTGCGCAGAGTTTCACCGGCAGCACCGCCTGGACGCGCTACGCCTTTGTGTTCAAAGCCACCAAGACCATTAACGCGGCCGACCCGGTCACCCGCGACCTGGGTGCCCGCATCGATTTTGATCGCACTGCGCCCGGCACCGCCATCACCATCGGCAACGTCGAGATAATTCCGCTGTCACCTATCGAAACCGCGCTCAAGACCCGCATCCTGGTCAATTCAACCGCGCTTGCGGCCAATATCGACTGCCCCGATCAGGCCACCCTGCCGGCACTGTGTACACAGTTCGTTAAATTCTCCGATGGGTTGCCGATCCCCTGGCCCTATCTGCTGCCGGCGCGCAGTTCCGAAGTGATCTTCTCGCGCGATACGACGCTCATCGACAGTGACAGTGATGGCATCCCGACATTTCAGGACCAGTGCCCAAGCACTGCCGCAGGTGCGTATGCCAATGCGCGTGGATGCTCATTCACGCAGAGCCCGACCGGATAAACCAGCCGTCGCCGCTTGCGAGGTCCTAAGAATTTTCTGCATCGAAGTGTGACGACTGGGCTAATTACCAAGCGCGAACACCAGCATGTGCGGGCACAGTCGGTACCCGCTCTCCGAGCGCCTCGCGACGATGCCCTAAGTCCGCCAAACTCCCAGACCCGAGTCTCGGCGACACAGCAGATCCAGCGCCGCAGGTTTGCTCCCGAGGCTGGGAGGTCCATGTAGCTCACTCGTACTCGTTGAAGCGAAAATTAAACAACGTGCTGACTTGGCCGAGGTTGCGCGCCGCTGCTGCAGCCACCTTCACCGACAGCCTGCGGCCGAGCGGCAGCATGCCCACCGTTATCAACGACAATCCCAGCGCCAGCGCACTTCGCTTGGCTATCCAGCCCAGCTTACGCCAGCCTCCAGGCGGCCGTTCGACGATGTCGGCATAGGTCTGCCCGCTGCGGTAGGAGCGCCGCATCAGCCACCGCCAGGTCGCGCGACTCTTGGGGATGTGCTCGCTCGCTTCGGCTTCCCTGCACCATATCAACAAGCGTCCGTCTAGAGCGAGGCGGTGGAACAGGTGCGTGTCTTCGCCGCCCGTGAGTCCGTAACGCGCATCGAAGCGCCAACCTGCGGCGACGATCTCACCACGGACTAGCGCATTGCCCGCCCCGCCGAAGGGTAAGCGCGTGCCAGTCGGCAAGTCCCGAGGTTGAAACAAACCCGCCGCTCGCACCCAGGCAGGCACATCGCTGTCGAGACGACCGCGTACCGGGCCGAACACCACGTCGGCTCGATGCTCCTGTTGGCAGCGAAGCAGACTGGCCAGCCAATGCGGTGGCACGCGCTCGTCATCGTCGACGAAGGCCACCCACGGCGCACTGCTGTGATCGAGCGCGCGGTTGCGCGTCAGCGAAATGTTCTTCTGCGGCTGCGTTAAATAGACCAGTTCCAAGCCGGCCGACGAGTGGCTCTCCACCACTGCGCGAGCGCTTTCGCCGGGGTCGTTGTCCACCACAATCACCCGCACCGCGATCGGTGTCATGCCCGGCTTGGGCCGCAGTACGTCCTGCGCTGCTAGATCGACCAACAACTCGCCAAGCCATTGCGATCGACGGTAGGTAGCGACACAGACATCAACATCGGTCATGTCGTGGGTGACCAGGGTTTGTGACCCAGAGGTAAACCTCCACGGAAGACTTTTGACAGCCGATTGGCAATGCGCACTGCCAATGTGCCCGCCGTCAGCGTGCAACCGCCCACGTAGCGGCGACGTATCCGATATCGCTCGTTCGCCAACGCGGTGGCATTGGCAGCGTGGGCGCCGCCGGCAGGAAAGAATGCCACGCTACGATCGATGTGTTGCAACCTGTGGCCCGCACGGGCCACGCGGAAGAACCAGTCGTAGTCGGCCGAGGTGGGATAGGCCAAATCGAACAGGCCCACTTCGTCGAACAGTTGACGACGGGCAAACACGGCCTGGTGACAGGGATCGGTAAAAGCGAGGGTGCGATGGTTTGTCCACCGCGCAGTTTTGAGCGTGCGCAGTTCGCCGCGTTCAACCACCACCGAGCCGATCAGAAACTGCAACGTAGGGTGTCGTCTGCAGTAGTGCATCACGTCAGCCAGCACCTGCGGATCACACAAACGATCACCGGCGTTGAGGAAATAGAGCCACTCGCCACGAGCGAGGCCCACGGCCTTATTCATTGCGTCATAAATGCCCGCGTCGGGTTCGCTCACGAACGCGGCAGGCGGCGTTGCGGCCTGCCGCACGAGCGCTAGCGTGCCGTCCCGCGAGCCACCATCCACCACCACCCATTCACGCTCGCGCAGTGATTGCGC
>JANMJF010000162.1:0-5869 GCA_031371245.1 Pseudomonadota bacterium
GGTTCGATTCCGGCTCCGGGCACCACCGCCTTATTGAGCATGTAGCTGTATCGAAAATTTGCCTGGCGTTGGAAGTTTCTCTAACCGGGCAGCTTGCTTGTATTGCACCGAGAAAAATAACGAGCATAGATAGCGTGTTAAATTCTGTATGTGATAAGTTAGACAAGGAAGTTATCGTTAGCTTATAAAATATATGAAAAAGCAGAGCGGTGGTGCAGGCGACGGGGGGCGTTCGACGCGAGCCGGTCTGCCACCTCAAATCGCTACTACTAAGCTTACCGGTAGCCGCACGATGCCGAAATTGCGTGCTATCGGCGAGTTACGGGTACTCCTGCTCGAACCTGATACGCGGGCTGTTAGTGCGTTGCGGCGCCAGGTTCGTCGTTTGCCAGGCTCGATGCCAGTGAGCATCCAGGCGGTCTCCACGCTGTCGCTCGCTCTCACCCAGCTGGTGGGGCATAAATTCGACGCCGTTATGGTTGCCCTGCAATTCACCGACGGTAACGTGCTCGATGCGGTGCGGGACATTCAAGCCATCGACCTCAGCCTGCCGATCATTGTTTTAACCCTAACGGCGGACGAACCGGCGGTAGCGGCGGCGCTGTCAGCCGGCGCCGACGATTATCTCGAAGCGGGCCTGGACGACGGCGCCCTCCTGCTCAAGACTCTGCGTTACGCCATCGAACGCAAACACACCTCGCGCCATGTGGCTTTCCTTTCGCAGTTCGACAAGCTCACCGGCCTTGCCAATCGCGAGCTGTTTCGCGACTGCGTGCAGCAAGCGGTACGCCGCGTCGGAGATTCAATGCGTCTGGTGGCGGTCATTTCGCTGGACGTCGACCGCTTCAAATCGATCAACGAGAGTTACGGCCATGGCGCTGGCGACGAGCTGCTGGTGACGGTTGCCTACCGCCTGAGCGCTTGTGTGCGCAAGGGCGACACTATCGCACGCACCGGCAGCGATGAATTCGCTGTGTTACTCGAAAATCTCAACGACCCGCGGGAGGTCGAGCCGCTCTGTCAGAAAATTCTGAACGGGCTCGCCGAGCCGATCTTTGTGCGCGGTGAGGAAATCGCAGTGACGGCCAGCATAGGCGTCAGTTTTTGCTCGGGTGACGTGGCGGATGTGGCGGAACTGTTATGCAAGGCCGACAACGCCTTGAATCGCGCCAAGAAGGACGGGCGCGGCCGGGTTTGCGTCTTTACGCCCGCGCTCCAAGCGGCAACCGACGAGAACCTTCAGATGGAAGCCGCTCTGCGCAGGGCCGTGGCCGATGACGCGTTGTTTCTGTGTTACCAGCCGAAACTCTGCCTGCAGACCGGTCAGGTGTTAGGCGCAGAAGCATTACTGCGTTGGCGGCACCCAAGGCTGGGGGTGGTCATGCCGGGTAGGTTTGTTCCGCTGGCTGAGGATTCCGGTCTGATTATCCCGATCGGCGAATGGGTGCTGCGCCAGGCCTGTCGGGATTTGCGACGCTGGCACGAGCTTGGTTTCGAGGATCTGAGCGTCGCGGTTAATCTCTCCACCGTGCAGTTTCGCCACGGTAATTTGGGCCGGGTGGTGGAGAGCGTGCTGGAGGAGACCGGTGCCGATCCTAACCAACTGGTGCTGGAGATCACTGAAAGCCTGTTGCTGGACGACGATGACAGCAGCCGCGCGCAGCTGGACGCCCTGAAGGCTATGGGTATTGCGGTCTATCTCGATGATTTTGGTACCGGTTACTCATCGATCTCTTATCTCAAGCGTTTCCGTATCGATGGTCTCAAGATTGATCGCAGCTTCGTGCACGATCTGCCAGGCAATCCAGATGAAGAAGCGATTACGCGCGCAATCATCGCGTTAGGGCGCGCGCTCAGGCTCGGTGTCATAGCCGAAGGCGTCGAGAGTCGTGCACAGCTGGAGCTGCTGATGCGTGAAGGCTGTGACGCAGTGCAGGGCTATCTTTTCAGTAAGCCTTTGCCGTTCGACGAATTCGTGGCCGGACTGCCCGGCGGATTTTCGCGGGGCGAATTGGCATCGGTCGCGATCCATCGCTCGCTGCAATAGCACCGACCTCACTTTGGAAGCCCGTGCCGGTGTTGCGTTTGTGCCTCAATGCCCTAGGGGATCTGTATGATTTTACGCGCAAATCCTTGCAATAGCCTTGGTTATCAGGGACTATCGGCGTATACATAAAACAACGAGGACCGGTGTCGCAGCAGCGAAGTCGGTCGCGACGAGAACGCGTCATAAGGTTATCTGGCCCGGACGACCCGCGTTGAGACAGTGGTATGAGAAACAGCACTTGCTGGGCAAATCCTCCATGGACATCGGCAGCCACGAACACACATCGACCAGCGCAACGCCTGCGTTGGGTTGCATGTTGGGGCGCCAAGTGCCGGAATGTTTGGCCCATCGGGCTGTCCGTAGGTGACAAGCGCATGACGGCGTGGTCGAATGCTGCATAACAGCATAGGCCGGTTTGCGTTGTCGCCTGGCTCGTTCTGGCCTAGCGCCAGCAGGGCGCCGCCACGACTCGAACTGTCGCCATGCGCAGGAAACAATTCAGGTGTGCCGTTGCGCGCGCCGGCTGGACTCATCGAAACATGATCGAAGAACAAAAAACCTACTCACGAACAGCCACCGAACACGAAGTCGAAGCGCGGCCTGGCCTGTGGCAGGCATGTGCCGTGCAGCCGCTTCAGCGCGCTGTGGACGCCGTGCAGGGCTGTCTCAATCGCGCCTCGCAGGCGCTGCTCGGGCGCCAGGCGAACGACGGCCACTGGCGGTTCGATCTGGAAGCCGACGCCACCATCCCCTCGGAGTACATCCTGCTCCAGCATTTCCTCGGTCGCTCCAACAAGGAACGCGAGGAGGGCATCACCCGTTACCTACGTCGCCGCCAGAATCGCAGCGGCAGCTGGTCGCTCTACCACGGCGGTCCGGGCGACATGAGTGCCACCGTCAAAGCCTATTTCGCACTCAAGATAATGGGGCAATCCCAGGACGCGCCGTTCATGGTCCGTGCCCGCCACTGGGTGCTGGCCAACGGTGGCGCCGAGAAAGTCAACGTCTTCACTCGTATCGCGCTGGCCGTGTTCGGTCAGCTGCCGTGGCGGACCGTGCCGGCCATGCCGGTCGAGATCATGTTCCTGCCGCGCTGGTGGTTCTTCAACCTGAGCAAGGTGTCCTACTGGTCGCGCTGCGTGATCGTGCCCTTGCTGATCCTGTTTGCGAAGCGGCCGGTGGTGCACGTCGACGAGCACCTGGGTGTTGCTGAGTTGTTCCACTCGCCGCCGAAGAAATTGCGCAACCTCGACAGTTTCAGCATCCGCAGCCCGCTCAAGAGCTCTTTCATTCTGCTCGATCGCGCCATCAAGGTGTGCGAACCGATGATTCCACACGCCATTCGTGGCCGCGCATTGAATCTCGCCGAGAAGTGGATGCGCGATCACACCAAGGGCAAGGGCGGCATCGGCGCTATCTACCCGGCCATGGCGAATGCCGCTATGGCGCTGCGTATTCTCGGCGCGCCGGAAGACGACGCAGATTTCGTGCGCACCGTGCAGGCCATTGAGGATCTGGTCCTCGATAACGAAAACGAGAGCTATGTGCAGCCCTGTGTATCGCCGATCTGGGATACCTGCCTGTCCTTGAGTGCCTTGACCGAAGCGGGCGCTCAGAGCGATCACCCGGCGGTGCAGCAGGCCGTGGAGTGGTTGTTCGACCATCAGATCTTTGTCACCGGTGACTGGTCCGACCGCGCACCAGGGCTCGAGTCCGGTGGCTGGGCCTTCCAGTACGAAAATGACAAGTATCCCGACGTCGACGACACTGGCATGGTGTTGATGTCGCTGCTGCGTGCCGGTGCCCATGATAAGCAGCACAAGCGCAAGCGTATCAACCAGGCGCTCAACTGGCTGCTCGGCATGCAGAACCCCGACGGCAGTTGGGGCGCGTTCGACATCGGCAACAATAACGAGTACCTGAATAAGATCCCGTTTGCTGACCATGGCGCGCTGGTCGATCCGGGCACCGCCGACCTGACCGCGCGCTGCATCGAACTGCTGGCCATGCTCGGCTACGATGCGAGCTCCCCGCCCGTGCAGCGTGGCTTGGAATTCCTGCGTTCAGATCAGGAACAGGACGGCTCCTGGTACGGCCGTTGGGGCGTGAACTACATTTACGGCACCTGGAGCGTATTGGCAGCGCTGGGCGCAATCGGCGAAGATCTCGCCAAGCCTTATGTGCGCAAGGCGGTGCAATGGTTGCAAGATCATCAGAATGAGGACGGTGGCTGGGGTGAGAGCTGCAATAGTTATGACGACCAGGCGCTCACCGGTCGCGGCATCAGCACGCCTTCCCAGACTGCCTGGGCGTTGCTCGGACTGATGGCCGTTGGTGCGGCTGGCACGCCCCATGTGCAGCGTGGTGTTGACTATCTGGTGCGGACTCAGAATGCGGTCGGCGAGTGGGATGAAGAGGAGTACACCGGCACTGGCTTCGCCAAGGTGTTCTATTTGCGTTACCACGGTTACGCGTGTTATTTCCCGGTGTGGGCGCTGGCAACCTATGCGCGTGCACGCCAGGGTTTGCCAACTCGCCAGGTCGAGGTGATGACCGCAGGGCCCATCGACCTGGGACCGATTCCGGTGCTGGCCATGGCCTGAACGCCGAGCCGCAGTTCGGCTGCGGCGGCGACGTTCGCGCCTAGCAGATTCGTCTTAAGGCCGATTGCTGCCAGACATCATTTATCTGGAGACCCGAGATGGCCGAGTACACAGCACCGCTGCGCGATATGCAGTTCGTGATCAACGAATTGATCGGCCTGCCGCGTGTGCAGGAGCTGGCGGGTTTCGATGAGATCAGCGCCGATCTGACCGACGCAGTATTGGTGGAGGCGTCGAAGCTCGCCACGGAAGTGCTGTCGCCGTTGAACCGTGTTGGCGACACCGTTGGCAACCGGCTGGAGGGCGATGTCGTCCACACTCCGCCGGGCTGGCGCGAGGCCTATCAGGGCTTTTGTGAAGGCGGCTGGAACGGCCTCGCGATGAATCCCGAGTTTGGCGGGCAGGGGCTGCCCAAAGTCGTAGCGACTGCAGTCGGTGAGATGTGGGACGGCGCCAATATGGCCTTCGGCCTGTGTCCGCTGCTGACCGCCGGTGCCATCGAGGCCATCGAGCAGCACGGTGACGACAATTTGCGCGCGACCTATCTCGCCAAGCTCATTGCTGGCACCTGGACCGGCACCATGAATCTCACCGAGCCGCAGGCTGGCTCCGACCTCAGTACCGTGCGCTCGCGCGCCGTGCCGAATGGCGATCACTACTTGATCAGCGGGCAAAAGATTTACATCACTTACGGTGAGCACGACTTGACCGCCAATATCGTGCACTTAGTACTGGCGCGCCTGCCCGATGCGCCGGCAGGCACGCGCGGCATGTCGCTGTTTGCGGTGCCGAAGTTCCTGGTCCATGCCGACGGCACGCTTGGTCGCCGTAACGATCTGCGCTGTGTCTCTATTGAGCACAAGCTCGGCATCCACGGCAGCCCGACGGCGGTGATGTCCTATGGCGACAATGGCGGCGCCGTCGGTTATCTGGTGGGCGAGGCCAATCGCGGCCTCATGCATATGTTCACCATGATGAATGCCGCGCGCCATGCGGTCGGTCGCCAAGGTGTGGCGATCGCGGAGCGTGCCTACCAGCAAGCCGTGCAGCATGCCCGCGAGCGCGTGCAAGGCCAGCCAGCGGGTGCCGGACCGCGCGCGACCATCATCGAGCACCCCGACGTCAAGCGCATGCTGATGACCATGAAAAGCCAGATTGAGGCCATGCGCGCGCTGTCCTATGTGTGCGCCGTCGAATACGACACGGCGCAATTGCACCC
>JANMJF010000178.1:0-2919 GCA_031371245.1 Pseudomonadota bacterium
CTCGAACGCGCCATCGGCTGGCCGGCCGGACGCGGCATCATGACTATCGTGATAGGCCACGCGACCTTCGCCATGGCCTATGTGACCGTGGTGGTGCAATCGCGCCTGGTCGGCATGGATCCCTCGATCGAAGAAGCGGCAATGGATCTCGGCGCGCGGCCGGCCAAGGTCTTTCTAGTCATTACGCTGCCCCTGATTGCGCCGGCCCTGGTCTCGGGCTGGTTGCTGGCCTTCACGTTGTCGCTGGACGATCTGGTGGTGTCGAGTTTTGTCTCGGGCCCGGGCGCCAGCACTCTGCCGATGGTGATCTATTCCAAAGTGCGGCTGGGTCTCTCACCCGAGATCAATGCACTCGGCACACTGCTGATTACGGTCGTCGCGGTTGCCATGATCGCGGCGGGTCTGCTTATGTCGCATCAGGAACGGGTAAGGCTACGCGATGCGCAGCTGGCGGTGGGCGCGAAGGACTGAGGGCTGCCGCCCGTTTCTAGCCGGCACACGATCAATCCGCGCCGCCCGAATTGCGCTGGCGCGTGACTACGGGCGATGATGGCCGGCCATGACGCTGGCATTGCCGCAACGAGGATCGTTCCTATGAGCACCGGCTCCCATCCGGATCACGCCCGCGAATTTCTCGCCCGTCATGCCGATCTGCGTCATATCCAACTGATGCTGACCGATCTCAATGGCGTGCTGCGCGGTAAATCGGTGCGACGTCACGAACTCGAACGCATCTACACCGAAGGCCTGCCGCTGCCCAGTTCCATCGCCGCCCTGACCGCCGACGGCGACGATGCCGAAAAGACTGGGCTGTTGTGGGAGATCGGCGACATGGACTGCCTGGCCTGGCCGCTGCCGGGCACGCTGGTGCGTACGCCATGGCTGCCAACGCCCACCGCGCAGGTGCTGCTGATGTTTGATCCGGTACTCGGCGCACCGGCGGCCGAGGCCGACCCACGCCTCGCCGCTGCGCGCGTGATTGAAAAACTCAAGGCCGACGGCTACACGGTGGTGATGGCGGTCGAACTGGAGTTCTATCTGCTCGATGCCGAGGCCGCGCGCCAGGGCACGCCGCGCGCCGCCACCCTGCGCGGTGACCACCCTCATGTTTACAGTGTCGAGGAAGTAGAGTCCCGCGCGGCTTTTCTCGACGACCTCGACGCCTGCTGTGAGGCGCAAGGCTTGCCGCTGTCGACGACCATTTCGGAATTCGGTCCGGGCCAGTTCGAAATCACCTTGAAACACCGCGACGACGCGCTGCGCGCGCTCGACGAAGGGGTGATGTACAAACGCGCCGTCAAGGGCGTCGCGCAGCGCCATGGCATGCTGGCCTCGTTCATGGCCAAGCCCTTCGCGGTGCTGCCGGGCTCGGGCCTGCATCTGCATCTGAGCCTGAACGATGTGCACGGTAACAACGTATTTGCCAGCGCAGCGGCCGATGGTAACGATCTATTGAAGCATGCCATCGGCGGCATGGCCGACACCGCCGCAGACATGATGGCCTTGTTCGCGCCCTTCGGTAATTCCTATCGCCGCTATCGCGCCTACAACTGCGCGCCGCTGGTGGCGAGCTGGGGCGTTAATAACCGCACGGTGTCCTTGCGCATTCCGACCGGGCCAGCCAGCTCGCGCCATGTCGAACATCGCATCTGCGGCGCCGATGCCAACCCGTACGCCGCAGCGGCGGCGATCCTGGCCGGCGTGCACCACGGTCTGGCCAAGCGCATCGACCCCGGCCCGCCGGTGACGGGCGACGGCTATCTCGAAACCGCCTGCGCCACCCTGCCCCAACACTGGCAGGCGGCCATCGACCGTTTCGCCGCCTCGACGCTCGCGCGGGCGTATTTCGGCGCACGTTTTGTCGAGGTCTATTGCGCCATCAAACGCACCGAAAGCAATCGCTATTTCGGCGAGATTCCGCAACAGGACTACGACTGGTATCTGCACACGCTGTAGCGCCGCAGACCGTCACCCTCTTAGCAATGAGCACGACCCCCTCGCCCCTAGAACCGTCGCCGGCAATGCCCATGCGGCGCATCGGCATCCTCGTGTGCGACGAAGTCTCGGCGCCGCTGAGCGAGATCCACGGTCAGTATGCGGAGATGTTCACGCGACTGTTGGCGGGCACGGGGCTGCGCTTGGAACTCGTCTGCTATCGCGTCTATGCCGACGAGTTCCCGCCCACGGTCGACGCCTGTGAGGCCTATCTCATCAGCGGCTCGCGTCATTCGGTGTACGAAGATCTACCGTGGATCGCGCGTCTGTCGGACTTCCTGCGCGCGCTGCATAGCGCACGCCGCCGTGCGGTGGGCATCTGCTTCGGTCACCAGTTGATCGGCCAGGCCATGGGCGGTCGCACCGAACAAGCGCGGGCCGGCTGGGGGCTGGGCCGGCACGTCGCGCAGGTGCTGGAGAGTAGGTCTTGGATGCGGCCCGCCGCGGCGTCCTATGCGCTCTACGCCGTGCACCAGGATCAAGTCACCGTCCTACCGCCCGGCGCGCGCCGACTGGCCAGCAGTGCGCACTGCGAAAACGCCATGTTCGATCTCGATGGTCGGTTTCTCGGCGTGCAGGCCCATCCCGAATTCGGCCATGACTACGCGCGCGCCATCACCGCGAACAAACGCGGGCTGGTACCCGACGCCGTGCTCGATAGCGCCTTACCGAGCTTCGCCGAGCCGGTCGACGCGGCACTCATAGCACGCTGGATAGTGACCTTTCTAGTTGCCGACAATGGGCCGGCGTTGCCCGCTGCGGAGTCCGCTTAGTGGCGCACGATCACGCCCACGGCACGGTGGTGGCCGCCAAACACGATCTCGCTTTCGCGGTCGGCATCGTCCTGAACAGTGCCTTCGTGGTGCTCGAAATCGCCTATGGCGTGGCCGCCCATTCAACCGCCCTGGTGGCCGATGCCATCCA
>JANMJF010000215.1:0-3864 GCA_031371245.1 Pseudomonadota bacterium
CGCGCTCGACACTCCCAGCCAAGACCTCGTCGACAAACCGCTCGATGACCGCCTCATCGTAATTACTGATCACTACCGTTCCGCCCAAACCATCGTGGCGCTCGGTGGCACCGCGCATGAGCAAGGTCGGAATGCCAAGCCACGCCAACTCCTCTTGATTACTGCCGCCATCGCTGACCACGAAACACGCCCCATGCAGCAGCTTCAAGAACGGCACATAGGTCATGCGCGGATCGAGTCGGATGCGCGGGTTGTCGGTGAGCCGCGTCAGCAGACCAAATTTCTCGGCCTGCTTGCGCGTGGCGGGATGCAGCACGAAGACCAGCGGCACCCGCAGCGCAATGCGTTCCAGCATGGCGACGATGAAACCAAAACGCCCGGCCGCGAAGATATTCTCGAAACGATGCAGCGAGACCACCGCATAGGGTGACGCCGGCACAGCGACCGTCACCTGATCGAAGCGTCGCATCGCTTCCTGCACAGCATCGATGATGGTGTTGGCACCGGTGTCGACCACCCGCGCGTGAAATCCACGCATATTGCCGGCCGCCCACGCATCGGGGCAGAACGCGAGATTGGCGAGGCGGAACATCACTCGTCGGGTCAGTTCCTCGGGAAAGGGTTCGCGCCAGCGGCCGGAAGTCAGTCCCGATTCGACATGCACCACCGCCATGCCCAGCACTCGTGCGAGCAGCGCACCGAGCAGGGTCGAGACCGTGTCGCCGTGGACCACCATCGCATCGCGGCCGCTGCCGGCGCGGGCAAACAACCGCTCGCGCTGATACAGACCACGCCACAGCATGTGCAGGAACCAGCGGCCCATCTGCGCGATACCGGTGATCTCCTTGCCGGCATAGAGGTAAAGCGGTGGCGTCACAACGCCGAATTCAGCCAGCAGCTCAGCCATGGTGGTGTGGTGCTGACCGCTCATGACCAGGCGCACAGGCGTACCTTGCCTTTCCAGCGCGAGCAGCACCGGCGCCATCTTGATCAATTGCGCGCGGGTGCCGATCAGAACATTGATCATGACGCGTGGATCACGCCGCGCTCAATCGAAACGCCAGGCATCCATCGCCAGCGTACCGAAGGTCATGCTGTGATGGATATTGGTCGCGTGCCAGTCGTCGCCGGCCGCGCCGAGCGCGACGAACAGCGGCATGAAATGTTCTTCGCTGGGATGACAGTCATGGGCATAAGGCGCAACGCGACGATAGTCACACAGGCCCTCGGCATCGCCGCTGGTCAGACGTTCGCCCACCCAGTGCATAAAGGCACCGACCCACGGTGCCTGGGCGTCGTGGCTCATGGGCGGTTGCAGGCGGCCAAGGTTATGGGTCATGGAACCCGAGCCGATCACCAGCACGCCCTCCTCGCGCAGCGCGCGCAAAGCGTAGCCCAGGCGGTAATGCCAGGCGGCGTCGCCCGTAGGATTGAGGCTCAAGACCAGCAGTGGCACGTCGGCCTGCGGATAAATGCGGATCAAGGGGCTCCAGGCACCGTGATCGAAACCCCAGGAATGATCGGCCACGCCCTCCACACCGAGTTCAGCTTCGATCAAGGCCAGCGCATGGGCCGCCAATACCGGATCGCCCGGTGCTTCGTAGCGTATATCGTAGAGCTCGGCTTCAAAGCCACCGAAGTCATGAATGGTCTGCGGTCTGCTACTGGCAGTAACCGATGGCACGGCAGCCGCGTAATGGGCCGACGCCACCACGATCGCGCGTGGTCGTGGCAGGCTGGCCGCGAGGCCGTCGAAAAAACGACGCGCGGGCAGATCGTAGAGCGCGACGTTAGGCGCGCCATGGGAAAGAAACAGCGTGGGCATGCACGACACGATGAAGCCTCGACTAGTCAGCATTGAGATGCGCGCTAATATACCCGCGTTTGTCCGGGCTCAAAGCGCAGCGCAGCTTGGCCTTCATTCACTTTCGGAGTTAGAACATGCAACACACCATCCTCGGTGGCCGCTTCACGCTGGCCGATGGCACGCCGCTACCGCTGTCCAAGGCTATCCGCGCGGGCGACTTCGTTTTTCTGTCGGGCCAGCTCGGACTCGATGAACAAGGGCACATTGCGGTGGGCATCGAAGCCCAGACCGAGCACTGCTTGCGCACTATCCGCGCCCTGCTGGCGCTGGCCGATGTCGGTCTTGAGGCGGTGGTGAAGGCCACGGTGTGGCTGACGGACATCGCTGATTTTCCGCTCTTCAATCGTGTTTACGGGGCGGCCTTCGCTGAGCGCCCGCCGGTACGTTCGACGGTTTGTGCGGCGCTGGTATTGCCGGGTGCCAAGGTCGAGATCGAAGTTCTCGCCTATGCGCCGCTCGCTACGGGATAAGTCTCAGGCAGGGTAGCGCTTGATCAACTGCCGCGCGATCAGCACGCGCTGGATCTCGTTGGTGCCTTCGCCGATGCACATGAGTGGCGCGTCGCGGTAATAGCGTTCGACGTCGAATTCCTCTGAATAACCATAGCCGCCATGCACACGCAGGGCTTCGGTGGCATTGGAGAGCGCCGCTTCGGAGGCGAACAGCTTGGCCATGCCGGCCTCCATGTCGCAGCGCTCGCCGCTGTCGTACTTGTTCGCAGCCTGCTCCACCAGCAGTCGCGAGGCCTCGACGCGGGTCGCCATGTCGGCCAGTTTGATCTGGATAGCCTGGTGCTCGCAGATCGGTTTACCGAAGGTTTTACGTTGCTGGGAATAGCGCACGGCGTCGGTCAAGGCCGCGCGGGCCACACCCACTGCGCGCGCAGCGACATTGATGCGGCCGAGTTCCAAGCCCCCTACCGCATGGTGAAAACCATGACCCACCTCACCACCGAGGATGCGTGAGGCGGGAATACGAAAATCGTCGAAACTCAAGGCCACGCTCTCGATCCCGCGATAGCCGAGTTTTTTCAGCTTGCCATCGATATTGAAGCCCGGCCCGCGTTCGGCGAGGAACAAGGTCATGCCCTTGTGGGCGGGCTTGGCGTCGGGGTCGGTCTTGGTCAGCACCGCGTATAGGGAGCCGTACATGCCGTTGGTGATCCACATTTTCGAACCATTGAGCACATAGTCGTCGCCATCACGTTTGGCGCGGGTCTTGATGCCCTGCAGATCGGTGCCGGCATCGGGCTCGGTCAAACACAGCACACCATGCAATTCGGCGCTGGCGAGCTTAGGCATGAAATGCGCCTTCTGCGCGTCGGTACCGAAGCGCATCAGCAATTGGCCAAGCATCATATGCGTGTTGATAACACCAGCCAGGCTCATCCAGGTTTCGCACAACAAGGTGATGACTTTGGCATAGGCACTGGCGTTCATGCCCAGACCACCATACTCACTCGGGTACATGAGACTGAACAACCCCAGCTCCTTCATCTGCTTGACGATGTCATGGGGATATTCATCGGCGTGGTCGAAGTGTTTGACCTGCGGGCGGACTTGCGTGTCCAGCCAGGCAGCAATGGCGGCAAGGATCTGGGCTTCGTCGTCGGCGCTGAAACTGGCGGCGGTGGCGGTCATGGCAACTCCTGGCGTTGAGACGTGAATGGGATGAAAGCGTGCTGGCTTAGAGGTCACTAAGTTTACACTGCGGGGATCAGCGCTGAAGGTGGGCACTTCGGTCAGGGTTGCGCCATGACGACTCTTAATTACCTCGCTTATGGCTCCAATCTATTTGCGCGCCGTCTGGCCGCGCGCATCAGTATTCGAGGCGTGGTCGGTACGATAGTGCTGCCCGGCTACCGGTTGGCATTCAACAAGCGTGGCGCCGATGGTTCGGGCAAGTGCAATCTGCAGCCGTGTCCCGGCGAGCGTGCCCATGGCGTGGTGTATCGAATCGAGACAGTCGCTAAGCCCACGCTGGATCGCATTGAGGGC
>JANMJF010000233.1:0-18516 GCA_031371245.1 Pseudomonadota bacterium
CGCACCTACACCATCGACGAAGCGCCGCAAGCGTTCGCCGATCTCGAGAAAGGTGTCAACGCACGCGGCGTGATCGTCTATTGATGAGATGGCCGCCAGGGATTAGATTCCAAGGCAAAGACTATTTTGTATCGACTCGACATGGGGGCTGACATGAAGACTACATTCCTGAATACCGCAATCTTGTTGGCGCTCGCGGCGCCGACCTTCGCCGCCTTGCAAGCGGGCGAGATGGCGCCTCCCATCGAGACATCGGCCTCGCTCGCCGGCAAGGAATTCCATTATTCATTGCAAGCAGCGCTCAAGAACGGCACGGTGGTGGTGTATTTCTATCCGTCTGCGTTCACTCAAGGATGTAATGTGCAAGCCCATACGTTTTCACAACGCATGGACAAGTTCACGGCCGCCGGTGCCAGTGTGATCGGCGTGTCGCTGGACAACATCACCCGACTCAACGACTTTTCCAAGGATCCAGATTATTGCGCGGGCAAACTCGCAGTCGCTTCAGACCAGGACGGTAAGATCGCGAAGTCCTTCGACCTCCAGATCGCCGCCGCCAATGCCAGCTTCAAAGACACGCGCGGCATTGAAATCGGCCATGGGTTCGCCGAGCGTACGACGTTCATCGTGACGACCGATGGCAAGATCGCGGCCACCATCGGTGGTCTTGCGCCCGCCGAAAACGTGCAGAAAGCGCTGCAAGCAGTGCAGGCACAGAACAGCAAATAGGGCCGATCCAGGGCCGGCGATCCGCTGCCCGTGCGACAGGGTGCGAGAGCGGTGTCGCCGGGATACCATCAACGCAAGCGGCGATAGGCGCCGCCCGCCGCCTGATGCCAGCCGTGATAAGGATGACGGGCGAGCAGTTCGCGGTCGCGAAACAACCACACCAACAGCGCGCCGGCGGCAAAGCCACCGATGTGTGCCCAGAACGCCACGCCACCACCCTGGGCGCCGAGGGCGCTGAAGCCGCCGATCATCTGCACCGCGAACCAGTAGCCCAGCATCCAGAAGGCTGGGATGGCGAAGGTCGTGACGTAGAAACCGAACCAGAACAGCATGTGCACATTGACCCGCGGATAGAGCACCACATAGGCGCCCATCACACCCCCGATCGCGCCCGAAGCGCCAACCATGGGGATACCGGCCGCCGGTGCTGCAGCCACCTGCAAGGCCGCCGCCGCCAGTCCGCACAGTAGATAGAAGACCACGAAGCGGCCATGGCCCATGGCGTCCTCGACGTTGTTACCGAAGATCCACAGGAACCACATATTGCCCAGCAAATGCAGCCAACCACCGTGCAGAAACATGTGGCTGAACAAGGTCGACCAATTGCCGCTGGCGTCGATCACGCAGCGCATGCCCGGACCGAGCTCCAGGCCCGTACCGGCCGGCAGCAGACCCAGCAGTTCGCCGGGCACCAGGCCGAGCGTGCACACCGATTTGGCCAGGGCCGGTTGACCACCGAGACCTTGCACCAAGATCCACACCGCGACATTCAGCGCGACGATGGCCCAGGTGGCATAAGGCGTGAGGATCTGCGGGTTATCGTCGCGGATGGGAAACATTGCACGTGCCTAACGACTACCAGACTTGAACACGCCGATCGGACCGAGCAGCGCGCAGCTATACATGACGAGCATGGCAGCCGCGTTGGCTCAGGCCGGTGCCCGCGCGCTCATGATCCAGTTGATGACATCGTCGCCATCGCGACGACCCCAGACACCGATCTCACCGCGTCCGCGCGCACCTGCCACCGGATCGACACGCCGCCATTCGGTCGCGACCACGCGATGGGCGATTTTCCACGCGCCGGCGCGGCGCTCGAAGCGGTCAACATAGCGAATGCCCATGATGTCATCCTTGCCGTTGCCGGCGGCATCTTCGCGGCGATGGTAAGCCACGGCATAGGTCTCGGCACGGGCCTGCTCACCGTTTACTTCGATGAGCATATTGCCCATGAAATGCTGGGTCACCGTCCAGCGCGGGAGGAAACTCGATGCAGCCGCGATGAATTCGTCGACGCTGCCCTTCATCGAGCCGTGATCGTCGTAGGCATCGGCGTGGTAACAGTCGCGTACTTGCTCGAAATCCAGCCGATCGATACCGCGCGCATAGCGATAGATGACGTCGGCAATCTGCTGGCGCGCAAGCAAGAGCTGCACGGCGCTTGAATCAGTCATGGTTCACCTCCTCGAAATACTGGTCACGTTGATATCCGCAATCATGCTAACTCGTCGCGCCCGCCCACGCACCGCCAGCAGCGATGCACGTATACTCGACCTAGGCTCGCGCGTCGCGTGTGCGAGGTAAAATCGAATGATGAATCCCGCTGTGATGCGTGCGGTCGATTATTGGGTGGGCGTGACCCTCGGCGGGTTCATCCTCTACTGCCTCACGACCGTGGCGCGGGCTGCCGATGCCGGCGCGGCTGACACGGCGCTGGCAGATCTTGGCCGCGCGCTGTTTTTCGACACCAATCTGTCGCTCACCCGCACACTATCCTGCGCAAGCTGCCACGACCCCGCGCACGCCTTCATCGACGTACGCGACAACGGCGTCGGCGGCGCCGCGTCACTGGGCGCGGACGGTCGTGCGCTGGGTGATCGCAATGCGCCGAGTAGCGCCTATGCGGCGCTGGTGCCGCCGCTCACGCGCGATGGGCAAGGTCGTTATGTCGGTGGACTGTTTCATGATGGCCACGCGCGCGATCTGACCGAGCAGGCCGGCCAGCCCATGCTCAATGGGCTTGAGATGCAGATGCCCAACGCGCAGGCGGTAGTCATGCGCGTGCGCGAGAATCCGCGCTATGTGGCGGACTTCGCCCGGCACTTCGGCACGACGCTGTTGGATGATACGCAGGCCGCCTTTACCGCGATTGGCGCCGCCCTGGCGGCCTTTGAAAGCACACCGCTATTCGTGGCCTTCGATTCGCGCTACGACCGCTACCTGCGCGGCGAACTTGAACTAAGCGCAGATGAGGAACAGGGCCGCAAGTTGTTCTTCTCGTCGCTGATCAATTGCAGCAGTTGTCATCTGCAGGACCTCACCACCACCCATCGCCATGACAGCTTCAGCAACTTTCGTTATTTCAATATCGGACTGCCGGCCAATGCCGCCCTGCGTGCACACAATGGCCGTGGACTGGCGCAAATCGATCGCGGCCTGGCCGACAACCCGGCGGTCAATGACCTTCGCGAAGCCGGCAAATTCCGCGTGCCGAGCTTGCGCAATGTGGCGCTCACCGCACCCTATATGCATAACGGCGTGTTCAAAGACCTGTACACCGCGATCTTTTTCTACAACCAGCATCTGGTGAAAAACGCCGCCAATGCCATCAATCCCGAGACCGGCCAGCCGTGGGGACCGCCCGAGGTCGCCGCGACCGTCGACCACGAACTGCTGCGGCAAGGCCAGCCACTGGATGAGGAACGCATCGGGCTCATCACCGCCTTTCTGCGCACCCTCACCGACCAGCGGCTGGAGCCCTTGTTGAAAAAATGAGGCCGGCAAGGCACCGTTACGCCAGCCATGATCCACGTCCGTGCGCGCCTTGACCGTCGCGTACGGGCAACAACAGGAGTCCGCTATGAGCAAAGTGAAGAAATTTCGCATCCGGGTGCCGAAGAGCGCGCTCACCGATCTGAAGCGCCGGCTGGCCAATACACGCTGGCCGGAACGCGAGACGGTGGCCGGCTGGAGTCAGGGCGTCCCGCTCGCCTATATGCGCGAGCTGGTCGAATACTGGCGCAGCGATTACGACTGGAACCGCTGCCAGGACGAGTTGAACATGCTGCCGCAGTTCGTCACGGAAATCGACGGGCTCGATATCCACTTCCTGCATATCAAGTCGCCCCACAAAAATGCCATGCCGATGGTCATGACCCATGGCTGGCCGGGATCGATACTTGAGTTCATGAAAGTCATCGGCCCACTCACCGATCCCGAATCCTATGGCGGCAAGGGCGAAGACGCTTTCCATGTCGTCATCCCGACCTTGCCGGGCTTCGGTTTCTCGGCCAAGCCCGACGCGCCTGGCTGGGGGATCGGGCGCATCGGTCGCGCCTGGGGCACGCTGATGGCGCGCCTGGGCTACAAACGCTACGTCGCCCAAGGCGGTGACTGGGGTTCGGCGGTGACCCATGCGATGGGCATGTCCGAGACCGAGCACTGCATCGCCATGCATACCAATATGCCGCTCTTGTCGCCGAGCCCGGCACTGACCGCCGAACCGACCGCGCAGGAAGTCTCAGCCTTGGCTGGCTTCCAGCATTATTTCGACTCGGACTCGGGTTATTCCAAACAACAGAGCACGCGCCCGCAGACCGTCGGCTACGGCCTGGTCGATTCGCCGGTCGCGCAGTGCGCCTGGATCATGGAGAAGTTCTGGGCCTGGACCGACAGTAACGGTCATCCGGAAAACGTGCTGAGCCGCGACGAACTGCTCGACAACGTCATGATGTACTGGCTGCCGGCGGCCGGCGCCTCGGCGGCACGCATCTACTGGGAATCGTTCAGCGTGATCCTGGCGGCCAAGCCGCAGATCCACATGCCGGTCGGCGCCAGCATTTATCCCCGCGAAATCTTCCGCTCCTCGCGGCGCTGGTGCGAGGAGCGTTATACCAAGCTCATTCACTACAACGTGCTGGACAAAGGCGGCCATTTTGCCGCCTTTGAGCAGCCGGAGATTTTCGTCAACGAGCTGCGTACCTGTTTCGGCAAAGTACGTTAGACCAGCTTATGCGCGGGCCGGCTACCGACCCCGCCCGCGCGCGATCTCCCTAGCCTATGTGTGAACTGCTTGGCCTGTCGGCCAATGTGCCGACCGACATATGCTTCAGCTTCAGCGGACTCATGCAGCGCGGCGGGCGCACGGGCCCGCATAAGGATGGCTGGGGGATCAGTCTCTACGAAGGTCGTGGCGCGCGGTCGTTTCATGACCCACGCTCCAGCGTGGCTTCGGAAGTGGCCGAACTGATTCGACGCCACGCCATCAAAAGCAAAATCATCGTCAGCCACATCCGCAAAGCCAATCGTGGCCGCGTGTGTCTGGAGAACACCCATCCCTTCACGCGCGAACTGTGGGGCCGCAGTTGGGTATTTGCGCACAACGGTCAGCTGCGCGGCATCAAACGCCGTACGCTCGGCCACTATTGCACCATCGGCAGCACCGACAGCGAGCATGCCTTCTGCTGGCTGCTCGATCGCGTGCGCGAACGCTTTCCGGTCAAGCCGGCCGACACCCGCGAGTTGTGGAAACTGATCGGCACGCTGGCGGACGATCTCGCCAGCCTCGGCACCTTCAACATGCTACTATCCGACGCCACCCATCTCTACGCCTATTGCAATACCCATCTGCATTGGCTGACGCGGCGCGCGCCCTTTGGCATCGCGCGGTCGATAGATACCGGCGAACAGGTCGACTTCCATGATTTCACCACGCCGCGCGACATCGTCACCCTGGTCGCGTCACGACCGCTGACCGATAACGAGACCTGGCAGGCGTTGACACCGCAGCGTCTGACCGTGTGGCGGGACGGCGTCGCGGTCCGGCGCGCGGGCCTCAGCCCCCCATCACTTCCCGATAAGCGTCCCAGAAGCCGATGATCGCGCTCTCGGTGACGAGGTGCTGCGCGTCTTCGGCGCGCCCGCCGCCCATGGCGATATAAGAACTGGCCGCACTGGCCTGCCCTACTGCGCGCTGCACTATCTCGACCGCCTCGCCATCTTCCATCGAGACCAGCCCGGCCGGGCCGATCAGATTGGCCTGCTTGAGGCGCATCCCACGCAGCGCTTCATCGTCGTCGGTATAGCCGAAGTGGGTCCACACCAGTTCGAAACCGTCGACACGATGGGTGACTATCTGGCGCACTGCGAGGGTGTTGGCGATCTGCTGCAGCACCAGGTTAGGAAATACCGAGAGGATGACCAGGGTGATGCCGTCGTCGAATTCGGCGCGGCCTGCCAGCAAAGAAGGATCGGCTAGTTTGTAGCTGGTGTCGTAGCTGCGCACATCTTTGTAGACCTCTTGATCGACGGCGGCGTCGGAGGTCGCGGCCTTGGTGTAGAGCATGGTGTGGCGATGGCTGTCGTCCATCAGACAAGCACCAGTCTGGGACGAGCGATACAGACCAAAGGTGTTGTGGAACAAATGCAGCAGGCTGGCGTGATAGGGGTCGCGAGTGTTCTCGGCGTAGAGCTTCCAGTTGCCACGCATGAACTGGCGCTGGTCGCCGAGCAAACTCAGCGGGCGCGCGCACAGCCGCGCGATGCTCGCCACCACCATCGGCCCCAGATACTCGGCAAGCGAGACGGTGTCGGCCGCGAACGTCGCGAACACCAGGCCGTGCAAGACCTCGATACGCGCTTGTGTGAGATTGTGCTGCGCCGGATCGAAATCGGCCGGCATGCCACCACGGCCACCGATGCCACCGCGAAATGGCACACCCAGCAGGCGGCCGCGCAGATCGTAGGTCCATTGGTGATAAACGCAGGACAGGCGCGGCTGGTTGCCACGCAATTCGCGACATACCAGCGCGCCACGATGGGCGCAGCGATTCTCCAGCCCGTGTAATTCGCCATCACGGTCGCGGGTCAGAATGACGGGGATCGCGCCGATGTAAGTGGTTTTGAAGTCGCCGGGATTCGGCACTTCGATGTCGAGTCCGACAAAGCTCCACACCGGCCCGCGAAAGATGCGGCTTTGTTCGCGCTCGAAACAGGCCTGCTCGGTGAATACCCCGTAGGGCACCGCACAGCCGTTGTCCAGGCGCGGCCATTGCAGTGGGTCGTAAGCCACATTCATTGACTATTCCTCATAGGGGCGTGACCAGCAGGCTGTCGATGCGATTGGTATCGAAGGTCACCAGCTTGCGCCGGAAGCGCAAACACCCCGCTTCGCTGACGATGTCATCGTCATAGGTACCGACGCTATACACCTCACTGACACCATTGGTGCGGGTGCGGAACACCGCGTAGTGGCTGTGCGCCTGTACGCTGTCCATGGCAACGGCGTCGAGCACCGTGCTGCTGACCAGATGACGATAGCGATGGCGCTCGTAAATATTGGCATGTCGCAGCGAGACGACACGGTCGAGCAGCATGCCGTGAGAGTCACAGGAAAACGTTGCCAGCGGCAGACCGCGTTCGGCGTTCTCGCGCGCCACAATGCGGTACTCGCACTGGCTGGCGAAAAAAGCCGGCCAGGCTTCGAGCCGGTCGTCGTCTATGCACTGTACGTAACGCGCCAGCAGCTGCTCAACGGCGAATTGCAGCGCAAGCGGCGAGAGTTCAAGTAAGTTCATGGTCGGCAACGATGCCCGCAACAAGGTGTCGGTCATGCTAATGCGCGACCTCGCCCATAGGCCAGCTCTCGCAAGCGCCACACACCTGCCACCAAGCCCAGCGCAATCACTGTGAACAGGCCTAATCCAACCACGAAGCCGTGGGTAGCGTCGTACAACACACCCAGGATCAAAGGCCCAAGCATGCCGCCGATTTCTCCTGCGCCGAAGAACAGGCCCAAGGCCATACCGGCGTTGCGCGTGCCGATGTCCGGCAACTCGACCAGTGTCAGCACCAGCACGGTGGTCAGGGTCGAACGCGCGATGCCCTGCAGAATAAGCCCCGGCAGCAATAGCGTCGGTGTCGTGAACTGCAACATCAGGCTCGCGATCAGTAGCGCGCCACACAGCCAGGCGAGAATGGCGAAGCGCCGCGCGGGGATAGCGAGACGTGGAATAGAAAGCGAGCCGATGATGCCGATGATGGTCGGGATCGCTGACCAGTAACCCGCCTCGACCGCCGGCATGCCGCCATGCACCAGCATTTCCGGCAGCCAATTGGTCAGTCCATGGCCGATCAAGAACACGCCGACCGCCATACCGAGTACCAGGCGTACCGTCGGCCGCGCAAGCAAGCTGAGCAGCACTTGGCTGTGTGGCGCTTGTGTTGAGTGCTGCCGCTCATCGGCGATGGGACGAATACCGGGCAGTGAGGCCAATGCAAACCACAGCACACCCGAGAGCGCCGCCAGGGCTGCCCACAGCGAGAGGATCTGTCGCCAGTCCTGATCGAAATAAGGCAGCAGCCAGCCGTGGGTGAGCGTCAACGACACCACCCCGCCGACGGCCGGACCGGTGATGTAGATACCCATCGCAAAACCGCGACTCTGGCCTTGGAACCAGTGGGCGATGACCTTGGGCGCGCCGGCCGAGATGATCGGGCCGCCAACACCGAACAGCATGACCGCCGCTAACAGACCGGCGAAGGAATCAGCCCGACTGCGCCCATAGGCCGATGCCGCCACACACAGCGTGCCGAGCAGCAAAGCCCAGCGCGAACCGAGTCTATCGAGCAGGATCCCGCACGGCAGCGCCGCGACGATATAGACCAGTTGCCAGGCGCCCATCACGCCGCCCATCTGGGCATGGCTCATGGCCAGATCGTGCTCGATCAGTTTGACCAGGGGCGCGAGACTGGTGACGACTAGGCCAAAGGTGCAGTAGATGACCCACACGCCAAACAACACCAGCCAGCGCAGGGGAGAAGTCGCAAGCATTCTTGGGTAGCAAGCAAGATGAAGATGGGCAGGGTAGCGTGACGATCGCCAGGCGGCAATCGTGCGGGCGGGGCAGAGTGCATTCCCCACCCCGGGGGAAATTTCTTTTGAAATGTCCGAATGAATTCGGACCTACAGCAGGCCGGGCTTAGCTGAGTAACGCTGTCTCAGTGTGTCTGATAAACGTAGCGCCAGCCGCGGGCGCCTGTATCGAGGCCGCATTTGCGATGCTCAGATGTGCGCTCCGCAGCGTGTTGGCACTGTTCAGTGAGGTTGTAGCCCTGCTCCGAAGCTGCGTTTCGGGCGTCGGTCTTGCGCATCGCATTGAAGAGGAGAGGCTCGGTCATGACGTTTTGCTCCTGCCCGATGCTGCGGGCGTGGTTAGCAAAACAGGGCAAGGGCCATGCCAACAACGGTGCCAGGAGCGGCGCGCAGACAGTTTGCGACCTTTCCACCGCTGTCATGTCACGCCCTTGTGATGGCCTTCACAAGCAACACGACGACGAGCACACGCGTCGCGACCCCGGCGTGTTACACGCTCGCCGATGGGGCCGGGAAGTGCCGCTTTTCGTCGCCGAGTGACGACAGGCGTCAAGCTGTGATGCCGGCCCACGGACGCTCGTCGGCCGGTGTCCGGTGCATACTATCGCCGCCGTCGCCCCCCTCGTGTCCGCCTATTCGCCATCACGGAGATCCCCATGCAAGGCCTGCTCGTCACCCACTGGACACGCTTCGATCAACTCACGCTCGTTGAACTCGCCGCACCCACCCTCGGGCCGCGCGACGTGCACATACAAATCCAAGCGGCGGGGGAGAGTTTCGCGACCAGCCTGGTGGTGCAAGGCAAATACCAACGCAAACCGCCGCTGCCCTTCACGCCCGGCACTGAAGTCGCCGGCATCATCATCGAGACCGGGCCGCAGGCGCGGCGCTTCAAGCTTGGAGATCGGGTGTGTGCCGTACTCGATTGGGGCGGCCTGGCCGAACAGGCCGTCGCGCGTGAAGTGAATGTCTTCGCCATTCCCGATAGCCTGTCCTTCACACGCGCCATCGCTTTCACCAATTCCTACGCGACCTCGGCAGCCGCGCTGACCTGGCCCCATCTATTGAATGTGCAGGCCGGCCAGACGCTGTTGGTGCACGGCGCCAGTGGCGGCGTCGGCATCGCCGCTGTCGAGATCGGCAAGATTCTCGGCGCGACGGTCATCGCAACCGCCGGCTCGGCGGCCAAGCTCGAACTGGCGTGCGCCCATGGCGCCGATCACGGCATCAATTACCGCCAGCAGGAATTCCGTGACGAAGTGCTGGCCTTGACCGCTGGCCGCGGTGTGGACGCGGTTTACGACCCGGTCGGTGGCGAAGTTTTCATGCAATCGCTGCGCTGCATGGCTCCCGAGGCACGCATCATGCCGGTCGGTTTCGCCGGTGGCGAAATCGCGCAGATCCCAGCCAACCTCCTGCTGGTAAAAAATCTCATCGTATGTGGACTCAATATGGGTCTCTACTACGGTTGGAGTCCCAACGACATGCGCTATTTCTACGCAGATCGCATGCGCGCCAATATGGAAAAATTGTTCGGCTGGTTTACAGAAGGTCGCATCGATCCGGTAGTCGACATCACCTATCCGCTCGAACACGTGCACCAGGCAATGGACGATGTTTTAACCCGCCGCGCGCTTGGACGCGTGGCCGTGGTAATGGATGAAGAAGCCAGGCGACTGGGCCAGGGCTGAACGCGCGCGCCCTGTCGGTGCGAATTTATTCGGACACTTTTCTAGCAAACCTCATGGCCCGGCTACGCCATCGGTGGCGGCAACGTAGTCGCTACGCTGTGTGATCTGACCATCGCCGCCGACAACGCCCTCTTCGGCCAGGTCGGCGCCAAGATGGGCTGGGTCGAGCCAGGCTTTGGCACTGCCTATCTGGCGCGTGTCGTCGGCGAAAAAAAGGCCCGCGAAATCTGCTAAATGAAAAACGTGATCCGGACTTCATGAAGTATTTTAAGTAGTCGGCCACGCCGCAATCTTGCAATCGCCCTCAAGTTATTCCACTAATACCGCCATGGCCACATCACGGCCGTCACCGCAGCGGGGAGAACGTCATGGATCTTCGACCGATTTCGGCCGACTCACATATCACCGAGCCGCCCAATTGCTACATCGACTCTATCGAGTCCAAGTATCGCGACATCGCGCCCCACATTGTCTACAAGGAGGGCGTTGGCGACATCTATGTGATCAACGGCATGAAAGATACGATCCCGATGGCGTTGGTTGCCGCAGCGGGCAAACCGCCCGAGGAGCTGAGCCTGTCCGGCGCGCGATTTGACACTCTGCACCGCAGCGGCTGGGACGCCAAGTACCGCATTGCCGATCAGGAACGCGACCACGTCGCCGCCGAGGTCATCTATCCGAGTGTCGGCATGGTGTTATGCAATCATCCGGACTACACCTACAAACGTGCGTGCATGAAAGCTTACAACCGCTGGCTGCTTGACTACGCCTCGGAAAATCGCACGCGCATCATCCCGCTCGCCCAGATTGCGATGAGTTCGATAGACGAAGCCATTGCCGACCTGCATGAGATCAAGCGCCAGGGTTTTCCCGGCGTCATGATGAGCGGCGTACCCGCCTATCTCGACTACGATTCGCCCGAGTACGACCGCTTCTGGCAGACTGCGGTCGATCTCAAGCTGCCGTTGTCGTTTCATATCCTCACCAGCAAGAGCGACTCCTTCGGCGTTGCCAATCGCGGACCGCGCATCAACATGTTCCTGGCCATTATCCGCGGTTGCCAGGACATCATGGGCATGCTGGTGTTTTCCGGGGTGTTCGAACGCAACCCTGGTTTGAAGGTGGTGTGCGTCGAAGCCGACGCCGGCTGGGCCCCGCATTTCATGTACCGCATGGACCACGCCTACGATCGTCATCGCTACTGGATGAAATGTCCCGAACTGCAAAAAATGCCGAGCGAGTATTTCAAGGAACACATCTACATGACATTCCAGGATGACTATGTTGCGTTTCGCACCGCCGACATGGTCAACAGCAAACGCCTGATGTGGGCCAATGACTTCCCTCATTCCGACTCGACCTGGCCCCACTCCCAAGCGGTGCTCGCCGAGCAGTGCGTGCATCTGACCGCGCAACAGCGCGCCGACATCTGTCGCAACAATGTTATAGAGCTCTATGGGCTGGCCGCGTAACCGCGACCCCCTGCGCTGGCGCTGTGCAGGTGCGTGCGAGCGCGGCCGCTGCCGGTCGCGCCGCGTCTCGTCCCGGCGCCTCAGCTGTTACGACCGACCACCGAGGCAGTGGCGATCAATTCATCCAGCAGCGCCATGGAAGCGCGCCCGGAACAACTGAAAGGATCGAGCTTGGCCTTGACCGAGTACTTGAGCAGCAGCGAGGGATTGATGCGCGCGATATTGACTTGGCCCATGGTCCAACCGCCAAAGCGGCGTTCGGGGATCTCTTCGTAGGACAGCAGGCGTACGTTCTTGTGGCGATCGTCACGCACGATGGCATTGAATAATTCGCAGACCGCGTCGCGTCCGCCTTCCAATACCTGCAGGAACAACTCGTCGTTGAAGCACAGAATGCCGGTAATACCCTTACTCTGATTGCCGTCCTGGGATTGTGCCAGGATGGTATCGATGACGCTGGCGGTCAGCGGCGAAACGGGACGACTGGCATACAGCAGACGGACGAGCATGGTGGACTCACTTATTGCGATTTATCAGGGACAGAAACTCGCGACGCAGGCTGGCGTCCTTGAGGAAGGACCCGCGCATCACGCTGTTGATCATCTTGGTCTCATTGTCTTTCACGCCGCGCCATTGCATGCACAGATGATCCGCCTCCATTACCACCGCCAATCCATCGGGGCTGACTTTGTTCATCAACAGATCGGCCATCTGCGTGATGGCTTCTTCCTGGATCTGCGGGCGCGACATGATCCATTCCGCAAGCCGGGAATATTTCGATAGACCAATCAGGTTGGAATGTTCGTTCGGCATGAGGCCAATCCATAGTCGGCCGAGGATCGGGCACATATGATGGCTGCAGGCGCTGCGCACGGTGATCGGCCCGACGATCATGAGTTCGTTCAGACGTTCCGCATTGGGAAATTCAGTAACCGGCGGCGGCGCCACGTAACGACCACGGAAAACCTCGTTCAGATACATCTTGGCGACGCGGCGCGCGGTGTCCTGGGTGTTGTGATCGCTTTCGGTATCGATCACCAGGCTCTCAAGCACGCCGCGCATCTTGCCGGCAACCTCATCGACCAGCGCCTCCAGATCGCCCGGTTCAAGATAAGCCGCAATATTGTCGTTGGCGTGAAAACGCTGCTGCGCGTGCGCCAGTCGCGCGCGAATGCGCGCCGACACCGGCTGACTGCCCTGCTCTGTCAATGGATTCGCAGTGTCGTTCATGTCGAGCCCTAGATTTGCGCGCCCCGGAGTCAAACGCATGAATTGGATGATGGCGCCAAGCGTGCAACGCTTACGCCGAAGGCGCGTGTCGGGATCAGTGCGGCGTGAAGAACGAGCGCCGGCTCAAGCGCCGAGCTTGCCTACGTCGGCGCGGCGCTTGAACACCGACGGCTCGTCGAGGCTTTCTTCACCATCGGCGTCGGTCATCACCAGACGCGGTGTAGCCGGCGGCTCGCCGACCAAGGTCGGCGTGTTGTCACGCAACGCGCGCATATCGAAGACATGATTGCCATACAGGCCGGTGCCAATGCGATCACGCGCGATATCAGCGATCAAGGTTGCGTCGATGCGGCGCCTGCTGTCGGCGTAGGCGTACACCAACGACAGCTCACACAAAGTGTTGATGACACGCGGGATGCCACCGCTGTTCCAATGGATCAGGCGCAATGCGTTCTTGTGAAACAGTTTAGGGTTGCCGCCCACCACTTCCAGTCGATGACAGACGTAGTCGGCCGTTTCCTTCTCATCCAGCGGTCCGAGGCGGGCGAACACGCCGATGCGCTGAGCAAGCTGACGCAGTTCATGGCGCTTGAGCAAATCATGCAACTCAGGCTGACCGACCAGCAGCAGTTGCATGACCAGATGTTCGTCTGCGTTGACGTTGGTCAGCAGCCGTATTTCCTCAAGGGACTCGGCGTCGAGATTCTGCGCTTCATCGACGATCAGCAGAGTGCGGCGGCCCTGCGCGTACTGGGCGCACAGGAAATCGACAAAATCGTGGTAGAGCTCGGCCTTGTCCTTGTCCTTACAGGGAATGTTGTAGGCCGCGCATATCCATTGCATGAGATTACCGAACGAGCGGTGGGTGTTGGAGATCAAACCGACCGTGACACCGTCGCCGAGCTTGTTGATCAGCTCGCGAACCAGGGTGGTTTTGCCCGAGCCTACTTCGCCGCTCATCGCCGACACGGTCAGCTGGTTGTTCACCGCATATTCGAGCAAAGACAGCGCAACCTGATGCTGACGGCTGTGGAACAGATAGGCAGGGTCCGGTAGCAGACTGAAGGGCTTTGCCTTCAGTCCATAGAAGGTCTCATACATCGGGCTAATCTTCTTGTATTGGGTCGGGCAAGGGCCAGCCTACGCCGATTCTGCGCGACATTCACTAGCGCCCGTCGCGCAACGGGCGCCGCTTCGCGCGCCCTGCGATGCGCCTGCCGCATGCGGGAAACCGCGCGGCGCGATTCAGTAGCTAGTGGTCGCCGGCCGGGGCGCACCGTCGGCATCGGACTCCGACGCCTGTGCTCCGGCCGCCAATTCGCGGTTGATGTCGCTGTCGTCGGCGGGCAGCATCTCGTCAATCTGATCGAGATGCCCGCTCACCACGCCACCCAGTTCGGCCAGCTCGCGATGCAAGGTTTCGGCACGCCCGAGCTTTTCCTCGATCTGCTGGCGTGCCTGATTAATCTCGGCCTTCTGGCGCGTCAGGCGGTTAGCGAGTTCGAGCAGTTGCGCATAACGTTTGCGGATGTCCTGCTCGCGCGCGACATTGGCTTGTTCGAAACGCGCTCGCAGCGCCCGGACCTTGGTGCGCAGTTGTTCCTCGGCCTGCGCCTTGAGCCGGTCACCGTAGACCTTGAGCTTGGCTTGCGCACGGCTGCGTTCCTCCTCGCGGATGCCATCGACATGGCGCCGCAACTGTAGCTCGAAGGCACGCGTGAGGCTCAATAGTGGGTCTGTCGGCACCACTGCGGCCGGCGCCACGCTGGCCGCAACCGTATCTGGCTCGTCGCCCTGGAACACCGGTTTGCGGGTCGATTCCAAATCAGGAAGTTCGAAATCGACGCCCAGAGTACCCTCACCCACCGCGACCTCGCCGGTGTTATTGGGCGCCTCAGCGACGCCATTCAATCCGCGGTGTTCATTGCGCAAAGCACCGACCAACATGGCCAGCTGCTGGCCCGAGAAAGTATCGGCATAGGCACCGACCGGCGCCGCCGTGGTGGTACCGGGCGCCGGCGTGCCGGGCAGTCGCAACGGATCGATGCGAAACACGCGGGACGGATGCGTGGCAATAATGCTCGCGACCTTATAACCCGGTTCATCCAGCGCGTGACGCGCCGGACCGTCGCCGGCATGCAGGTCGCGCGTTGTGCCGTCAGCGGTCTCGATACGCACCATGCCTTCGAGCAGATAATTCACGCATTCGTCGCGCTCACCGAGGTTGCAGATCGCCTCGCCGCTATCGACATCCATGATCTCGCCGGCGGCAGCTACCGCGCGCCGCGCGTCCTCACCGAGGTTCTCGAAATTGGCAAACAAACGCAGGCGGCGCGCGACCCCGTTCACCACATCGGTATCACTCAGCCGGCGATCGCGCTCGGCACGCGCTGCGTTCAGCGCCTCCTTGATTCTCTCCATCGTCGCTTCCGTCCAGTTTGAAGAGGGGTACATCGCCGCTCGGAGCCGGCGGTGAGGCTGGTGGCCACGCCGCCGCGTGGCGCAGGCTTGGGATTAAAGTGCAGGTCGGCGGCGTTTGTCACGTCAGCAATTGTCATATTGACTACAAACGCCGGTTTGACCTCGCTCAGCGCGGTGCCATGCGGATAGCACCGTCGAGGCGCACCGACTCACCATTGAAATAGCCGTTCTCGATCATGGCCAGCGCCAAGTGTGCAAATTCCGATGGTACGCCGAGACGCTTGGGAAAGGGCACCGAGGCGGCCAGCGAGGCCTTGACGTTGTCCGGCGCGCCCTGCAGCAGGGGCGTGTTGAAGATGCCCGGCTGAATGGTGTTGACACGAATGCCGTCGTTCATCAAATCCCGCGCGATGGGCAGGGTCATGCCGATCACGCCGGCCTTAGAGGCCGCATAGGAGGCCTGGCCGATCTGACCGTCCTCGGCCGCGACGCTGGAGGTGTTGATGATCACGCCGCGCTCACCAAACTCGTCCACGGGTTCCACCGCCAGCATGCCGGCCGCCGACTTGGCGATGCAGCGGAAGGTGCCGACCAGATTGATCTGGATGATTTTGTCAAAGGCGTCGATGGGGAAATGTTTGATGGCGCCGGTCTGCTTGTCGCGGCTCGCGGTCTTGACGGCATTGCCGGTACCGGCGCAGTTGATCAGGATGCGCTCCTGACCCAGGGCTGCGCGCGCGGCGGCAAAGCCGGCGTCAACATCGGCGTCTGAACAGACGTTGACCTTGCAGAACACCCCGCCGAGTTCCTTAGCCACGGCCGCACCCTTGTCCTCGTTGAGGTCGAAGATCGCGACCTTCACGCCCTTGGCGGCCAAGGCGCGGGCGGTGGCTTCGCCGAGACCGGACGAGCCGCCCGTGATGACGGCGACGATGGATGAGTCGAGTTTCATGCGCTTCCCCTTGTAGCTTTGCTCTTGAATTCAAATCGTGACCGGCGGCGCGAATGGCCGCGAAGCAAATCGAAGTGCAGCTATTATGCTTGGCTTGCCGCCTGCCTTCACGCGGCGCTGGCGGTCAGCATGCGCCGCCGCATGCGACGTGCCGCCCAGCCCGCCACGCCGGCCATCGCGCCAGCGACTGCGGCGATCGCGAAGGGCAAGGTATAGCTGCCGGTCACGTCGTGCAGATAGCCGCTCATCCATGGTCCGAACGCGCTGCCGACCGCACTACCAAACAAGCCGACACCAAGAATCGAACCGAAATGCCGGCCCTGGAAGCGGTCGGCGACCATCGCCGGCATGATGGCGGCAGTCACGGCATAGCCAATGCCGAGCATGACCGCGTAACTGTAGACGCCCCAGCGTGTCGCGCTCACCCCGACCAGCAGCAGCGCGCCGACCGCGCCGACCAGCACCGCGATCCCGCTGATGTAGACCAGTTCGCGCTCGATACGGTCGGACAACCAGCCGCCGCCGGTCTTGCCGACGATGCTCGCCACGCCGACCACGCCCACCACCGAGGCTGCGACCATCGCACTGACGCCGTGGTCGACTAGGAACGCAACCTGATGCACGTGCAAAGTCTGGGAGCACACGCTGCCGCAGAAGAAAGTGCCCACCATCAGCCAGAAGGGCGCGGTGCGGGTGGCCTGCTTGAGCGTGAGGGTGCGGTTGGCCATGGCCGGATCGGCGGCACGCGCCGCCACGCTCAGCGCTGGGAAGGGCGTGTACACCGGCGTCTCGCGCAACAGGAACAGCGCCGCCGGCAAACTGAAGGCCGTGCAGATCATGCCCAGCACGCGAAAGGCCTCGCGCCAGCCATGGGCTTCGATCAGATATTCACACAGCGGCACCACCACCAGCATGCCGACCCCGACCCCGGAGCTGACAATGCCTAGGGCCAGACCGAGCCGGCGCTGAAAACGGCGCTGCACCTGCACCACCGCCGGAATCCAGCCGCAGAAAGCCACGGCCACCGCCGTCAGGCCGCCGAAGCAGACATAGAGATGCCAGGGCTGACTGATATAGCTATCGAGATAAAGCGTGCCGCCCAATGCGATGCTGCCGAGCGCCACCAACGCCGGTGGCCGCACGCGATCGCACAACATGCCGAGCAACGGATTGGCCGCGCCTTGCACCAGCGCGAACAAGGAGAACGCACCACCCAAGGTCGAGCGACTCCAGCCGAAGTCCTGCAAAAGCGCCACCAGGAATACGCTGTAGGCATACCAACTGCCGTAGGCCAGCGCCAAGGTGAGGGCGATCAGGGTGAGACTTAAAGCCTGGCGCGCGCGCGAGGGATGGGCGGACGGCGCAGTGCCGCCTGCGGGATCGGTCATGCGTGAACCTGGGTGACGAAGTGAATGACGCAGTGTCGCTTGAAGCGGCGCAGGCGGACAAGCAGCGCCCGTCCTGCGCACAGCGTCGTGTTTCAGTCCGGTACGGAAGCGGGATTAGACCCGCCCGACCACCTCGTCACCCACCCGCTTCACATAGTCGAGAATTTGGGCACGGGTGGCGCCCAATGCGAACAGCTCTTTGGGCGAAGTGGTGGGAAACAACAGGATCAAACGCTCGACGCCGGCCTCGGCGTAGCGCTTGGCCTTGTCCAGATCGATATTACCGAAGGGCGTGACGCTGATTTCGATTTTGCCCAGTGCCGCCGGCCGTGCGACTTTCTGTTCGGCCGTGCGCAGGCCCTGTACACAGGCCTTGGTGGCATCCACATCGAGGCCGAAGCCATACCAACCATGGCCGTGGGTCACAGTGCGACGAAAGGCGGCCGGCACGTGACCACCGAACACCACCGGCGGGCCCCCGACCTGGATCGGTCGCGGGTAGGCCTGGACACTGGCGAAGTCGACGAACTGACCGTGATAGGCGGGCTGCGCCTGGGTCCAGATGACACGCATGGCGTCCAGGTATTCAAGCGTGCGCGGTCCTTTGTCGTCGAACGGTATGCCCAGCGCATTGAATTCCGCCTCCAGATAGCCGATGCCGACGCCGAAGATCAGGCGTCCTTTGCTGAGCACATCGAGACTGGCCATTTCCTTGGCCAGCACCAAGGGATTGCGCTGCGGCAGGATGATGATGCCGGTG
>JANMJF010000263.1:0-5582 GCA_031371245.1 Pseudomonadota bacterium
AATGACGGAATAGCGTTGCAGTAAGACCCGCTGCCCGCTCAGCAGCAGCTCGCTGACGGCTTGCTTTTCGCCCGGACGCTGGCCACTCGCGGGCTTGCCGGCGGCTTCCCATCGTTGGTAAGTGGTGTTGCGAATGACGCGATGGCTGGCATTGGGCCAGCCGATGTCGAACAGCGTGGTCATGACTGTGTCGGCGGCGGCGGCCGCGACTATGCGCTGCTTATAGCCCTCGCAAGCAGCCGCTTCGAGACTTGCGACGAAGCGTGTGCCTAAGGATGCGGCCTGCGCACCGTGTTCCAACACGGCGGCGATGTCGGCACCGGTGGCGATGCCGCCGGCGGCAATGACCGGCACCGGACCCAGTACCTTGAGTGTGGCCATGAGTGTCTCTTGCAGCGGTGCGCGTGCTTTGACGTGACCGCCGGCTTCGAGTCCCTGCACGATGACGGCGTCGACACCGGCATCGGCCGCCGCGACGGCATCTTCGGGCCCGCCACATTGGGCGACGACAAACATGTCGCGGCGATGGGCGTCCTTCACATAGGGCTGGGCATCGCCCCAGAACAACACCAGCACGGCCACGCGCGCGTCAAAGCAGGCCTCGACGTCACTGCCGTCGGACATCGGCAGGATGATGTTGGCGCCAAAAGGCCGCGAGGTCAGTTCGCGCGTCTGGGCGATCCAGGTACTGATCAGGGCGGCGGGCGCACTACCGGCGCCGAGTACACCGAAGCCGCCCGCTGCGCACACCGCCGCCACCAGCTCCGGGCCGGCCAGCCCGCCACCCATGCCGGCGCTCCAGATCGGCAACTTGAGATTGAGATGGTCGAGCAGCGTGCGCATGGGGAAATCCTTCGCGGCAGCCGCGTGGGGCGGCACCAGTGTGGAGGCAATCTAGGTAATCGATGAGCGCATTGCAATGTATCAGCAGATAGGGGCGCGCGGCCTGCCGGCGCTGAGATCGATGTCGCCGTTTACGCCGCGCTGTCGTCCTTGAAACCCACAGCGGAGCTCTGACAGTAACGCAGGAACTCCTGCTCTGAAGACGGCGGCAGGAATAAATAGCCCTGATAGCGGTTACAGCGCAGGCCCTTCAGGAAGTCGAGTTGCGCCGCAGTCTCGACACCTTCGGCGACGGTCTGCAGGCCGAGCTGCTGGCTCATCGCGACGATGGTTTGGCAGATGATTTCGTCGTTGCGATCAGTGCCGATGTCGGCGATGAAGGAGCGATCGATCTTCAACTGGTCGATGGGCAAACGTTTGAGGTAGGACAGCGACGAATAGCCGACACCGAAATCGTCGAGTGCAAACAGCGCGCCCAGACGGCGCAGGCGATCCATGATCGCAATAGTAGCGTTGACGTTCTCCATAACCGTGCTTTCGGTGATTTCGAAGACGATGCGCCGGGGCGGAATGCGGTAGGCGGCCAGCAGACGTTCGACGTCTTCCAGAAAAGTATCAGAGCGGAACTGCCGTGAGCTGACATTGATCGCCAGTTCCCCGATCTCAACCGTCGCCGCATCGAGCCAACGCCGGTAGGTGGCGAACGATGCTTCCAGTACCCAGCGACCGATGTCGATGATGAGGCCACGCTCCTCGGCCAGCGGAATGAACTCGGCCGGCGAGATCACACCACGCGTCGGGTGATGCCAGCGCAGCAAGACTTCGGCGCCACTGACGCGGCCAGCGCTGTCGACCTGGGGTTGGAACACGATGGCGAGTTGCGCGCGTTTGATGGCCGCGCGTAAATCGTTTTCGAGCAGCAGTCGCTCTTGTGCGTTGTGGTCCATTTCGGGCTGGAAGAAGCGCGTGACGTTGCGACCGGCGGCCTTGCCGCTGTACATCGCGGTATCGGCTTCCTTGAGTACGTCGTCACTACCCTTGCCGGCGTCGGGGAAGAGTGTAATGCCGATGGTCGGCGTGACATGAAACTGATGATGATCGAACTGATAAGGTTGCCCCAGGGATTCGTGGATCTTGTCGGCCACCAGTCGTGCCTGCCGTGCGGCCTGTTCCATGTCCTGCGCCAATTCAGGTAGCAACACTACGAATTCGTCGCCGCCGAGACGCGCCACCATGTCGTCCTGGCGAGTGACATTCTGCAGACGGTTCGCCACCGCTTGCAGCAGTGCGTCGCCGACCGCATGGCCAAGCGTGTCATTGATGCGCTTGAACTGATCCATGTCGATGAACAGCAGTGCGCCGCAGCTGCCGCGGCGCGCTGCGGCGGCAAGGCTGGCTTCAAGGCGTTCAGCGAAGTAGCGACGGTTGGGCAGGTTGGTCAGCGCATCGTAGCGCGACAGGCGCTGCGCGTGCTGCTCGGCGCGCTTGCGTACGGAGATGTCATGGATGGCGCCGAGCAGGCCGATGACGGTGCCGGCACCGTCGCAGATCGGTACTTTGATCAGGTCCACCCAGCGCGCGTCACCGAACGGCGTGATCAGCTCGGTTTCGTGGGCGACGTGTGCCACCACGCCGTCGAGCAAGCGCTGGTCTTCGTCGATAAATCGTGTCGCCTGGGCTGCCCACCACAAGTCCTGGTCGGTCTTGCCCAGCAGTTGCTGCGGGTCGGATAGCCCCGCCAGTTGCGCAAACTGGCGGTTGCAACCGAGATAGCGAAACGCACGATCCTGCCAGAAGATCGCCTGCGGCACGGTATCGATAATCAGCTCAAGGAATTGTTGCGAACGCTCGAGCGCGGCCTGGGAATCCTTCAGCGCGGAGATGTCGGTGAAGGTGCCGAGCATGCGTTGTACGCGGCCGTCACTGTCCCAGCGCGTGGCGCGCCCACGCACCAAGGTCCATTGATAGATCAGATCTGCGCCCAGCAAGCGCGCTTCACAAGCGAAATGTGGCGCTTCGCCGCGCAGGTAGTTGCGTAAGGCCGCGCCCATCGCCGTGCGGTCGTCGGGGTGCACACGCGCGGCTAGCGTGCTGCCAGTGCCGGTCGGTGGCGAGCCAGCTGCGTCGATGCCACCGTAGCGACTACCAAAGAGGGTCAGGTTGTCGCTGGCGATTTCCCATTCCCACAGGCCCTGCTGTGCGCCTTCCATGGCCGCGTTCAGACGTTGTTCGCTGGCACGCAGTTCGGCGTGGGTGCGTTCGCGTTCCAATTCGGTAACGGCGCGCGCGGCGAAGATGTCGATCACGGGCTGCACACGCTCGCGATCCACGACCGGGTTGGCGAACATCACAGCGAAGATGCCGATGATCTCGCCATCACTGGTGGTGAGGAGCTGAGCGTAGTAGGCCTCGACCGCAAGCGTTTTCAGCATGGGGTCGGCGGGGTAACGTGCGGCTACGTCGTGGCCGACGAAACATCCGCCATCGGCTACCGTCGTCGCACAGGGCGTGCCGGCAAGTGCATAAGTGAAGTTTTTGAAGACCTCGTGGTCGGGGTAATAGGCCGACAATGTCGCAGTGTCGTCAGCGTTGATGCGCGCGACGAAGGCATAGTCCGCGCCGGCCAGTTCGGCGGCGGCGCGGGTTACCGTATTGAGCAAACGCGATTGCTTGCCGCTGGTCAGCGCATTGGCGACCACGCGCAGCTGTTGTTCGCTGGCGCGACGCACGGTGATGTCATCGTAGATGCCGAGCACGCCGATGATGGCGCCGGCGCTGTCATGGATGGGTACCTTGTGGGTTTCCACCCAGATCTGATCGCCACTGACCGGCGTCACACGCCGTTCGACGATGAGGCGTCGTTCGCGCCCCTTGAGAATGTGTTGGTCGTCTTCGCGCAGCTGAGCGGCGGTGTCACGCCACGGCAGTTCGATGTCGAGCTTGCCGATGATGGCGGTAGCGGGACTGACGCCGACGTCTTCGGCAAAGCGGCGATTGCAGCCCAGGTAGCGGCTCTCGGTGTCTTTCCAGAACACGCGCAAGGGCAGCGCATCGAGCACGGTCTCAAGCAGTTGACGCGACTCACGCAGGCGCGCCTCGGTGTGTTTGAGCGTGGTGACGTCGACATGGGTGCCGATCACACGCGTGGCGCGGCCGTCGCTGCCGCGTTCGATGACGCGACCGCGCGAGAGAATGTTCAGATAGTGCCCGTCACGATGGCGGAAACGATGTTCGACCTGGAAGTCCTCGCGCACGCCTTTCAACATCGGCAGCAAGGCAGCGCGACCAGCGGCGACGTCTTCGGGGTGCAGGATGCGCTGTACGTTGTCGCTGTGGCGGGTGATCGAACCCTCCGCGTGGCCGAGCATGGCATACCACTCGCGCGAGAACGTGATGCGGTCGCAGTCTGGCTCCCAGTCGAACAGCCCCTGGCGACCATTCTCAAGCGCGATCTGCAAGACCCGCTCGTTGGCCCTGAGCGCGGTGATGTCGGTGTAAGTGCCCATCAGATAACGTGCGTGGCCGTCGGCGCCACGCTCGGAGAACTGGCCGCGCACCAGGAAGCGCACATAACCGCCATTGATCAGGCGTACCCGCTGTTCGACTTCATAGTGGTCGGTTTCACCGCGCAGGTGGGCGATCAACGCCAGGCGTACGGGCTCGACATCGTCGGGATGGGTGTGATCGAGCAGCCACTGGCCGCTGACCGGGTCGCTGCTGGCAGTATGTGCCGTGCGTCCGACCCAATAGCCGGTTTCGCGCAGGATGTCGCGGTCGGCCTGCCATTCCCACAAGCCGACCTGACCGCCAGCGAGGGCAATGCGCAGGCGTTGTTCGGTGGCGTCGAGTGCGCTCTTCAGCGCCAGCACCGGGTCGTTGGCACGCAGCGTGATGAGCGTCGGCTGCGTGTCACTGCCGGACACGCCGGCTATGTGCGCGGCGACGAGTTTGAGACTGCCGTCGCGCACGCGAACCGTCACTTGCTCGGCACCCATAAGCAAAGCGCTGCTGTTGTCGTGTAGATTGCCCTGGCTGGGCGCGCCTGCGACAAATTGCACGACCTCATGCCAGTAGCACCCGACGGCGTCGGTATCATGCCAGCCGAGCAAGGTGCTGGCGGCACGATTGATGTGCTGAACGCGTTGCTGGGCATCGACGATCACGAAGGCATCGCTGCTGGTGTTGAACGCTGCAAGCAGCAGCGCATCAAGGCCGGCAACGGCAGCTTGGTTTTCGATGAACTTGGACATCGTTAGTATTCTAACGCGGCGCGGTGGATCGCCGGCATCAACGAGTGGCACAACGATGGCGATTTTATCGGCGCTCACCACCCGACTGGGGATCACTGCGCCGCTGCTGCTGGCGCCGATGGCGAATGTCGCGGGCGGGCGCCTGGCAGCGGCGGTCTCACGCGCTGGCGGGCTGGGTTTGATCGGCGGTGGTTACGGCGATCTGCAATGGCTGAGCGCTGAACTGGCAGCGGCCGAAGGCGCGAGCATCGGTGTAGGTTTCATCAATTGGCGTCTCGACCAGGTGCCGCTGGTGTTGGATCTTGCGCTGGCGGCGCGGCCGCGCGCGGTGCTGCTGTCGTTTGGCGACATCGCACCCTATGTCGCGCGTATTCACGCCGCCGGCGCGCTCTTGATCGCGCAAGTGCAGAGCGTGCGCCAGGCCGAGGCAGCAGCAGCGGCCGGCGCCGATGTGGTGGTCGCTCAGGGCAGTGATGCCGGTGGCCATGC
>JANMJF010000265.1:0-1581 GCA_031371245.1 Pseudomonadota bacterium
TGCTGCCGGCGACGTACTCGTACCACACGGCGTAATTGAGCGGCGCGATCGGGATCCGATACTTGGACATGAGCGGTAGTGCGAGGCGCAAATGTTCCGAGGCGCTATCGAAGCTCACGGGTGTTGTCATTTTTATTCCCTGAATGAGTGGGTACAGCGCTGCCTGTATCGTCGCCGCAGCGCTACTACTTTAGGGTGGGGCGATGGCGGGCGCGGCCCGCCATCGCATTGCAGCCCCTGACCTTTGCCCCTAACCTAGCAGCAATCGGCCTCAGGGAATCGTCGCGCGGTGGTGGCAGTGGAATACAGCAAAGCACCGCAACATCCCTTGCCGGTGCCGGCCACAGGCTTGGAGAATTGGCATGGACCTGGTCGATAAAATCACCGCACGCAAACAGCTCCACTCGTCGTGGCGGCGCGAAATCCACGCCCATCCCGAACTTGCCTATCAAGAACATCGCACAGCGGACTTCGTCGCCGCCAAGCTTGAATCCTTCGGCATTGCCATCGTGCGCGGTCTCGGTAAAACCGGCGTGGTCGGCACCATCAAGACCGGCAACAGTGACCGCGCCATTGGCCTGCGCGCCGACATGGACGCCTTGCCGCTCGCCGAGATGAACGAATTCGCCCATCGCTCGCAGCACCCTGGCGTGATGCATGCCTGCGGTCACGATGGTCACACTGCCATGCTGTTAGCCGCCGCCGAACACCTGGCCGCCACTCGCGACTTCGACGGCATCGTGCATTTCATCTTCCAGCCCGCCGAAGAAGGCGAGGCCGGCGCCAAAGCCATGATGGACGATGGCCTGTTTGAAGATTTTCCGATGGAAGCGGTCTACGGTCTGCACAACTGGCCGGGGCTAGCGGTCGGCAAGATGGCCATGCGCGCCGGTGCGGCGATGGCGGCGATGGATATTTTTGAGGTGAAGGTCCACGGCCAGGGCGGTCATGCCGCGCTGCCTCATCTGGCCATCGACCCCATCGTCGTCGCTGCGCAACTGGTGTCGGCCTGGCAGACGGTGGTGGCGCGCAACGTGAAAGCCATCGACCCGGCCGTGCTGACCGTCACCCAGTTCCACGCCGGCGAGGCCTGGAATGTAATACCCGAGACCGTGGTACTGCGCGGCACGGTGCGCTGCTTCAGTCAGAGCGTGCGTGCGACCATCGAATCGCGCATGCGGCAGCTGGCCGAAGGTCTGTGCGCGGCGCACGGCTGCCGGCTTGAGTGGTGGTATGAAAAGCGCTTTCCGCCCACCGTCAATTCGCCTGAGGAGACCCAAACCGCTGCACGCGCGGCGCAGGCGGTGGTCGGCCATGAAGCGGTCAATACCGAAGTCGAGCCAGTCACCGGCTCCGAGGATTTCGGTTACATGCTCGAAGCCAAGCCGGGCTGCTATGCCTTCATCGGCAACGGCCCCGGCAGCGGTGGCTGCTTGTTGCACAGCCCGACTTTCGACTTCAACGACGACATCATTCCGATCGGCGCGAGTTACTGGGTGCGACTGGTCGAACAGGTACTCGCGCGCTGAACGCACGCGCGAGCTGGCCGGTAGCGGGCGATTTATGGGGTGCGCTGACGGC
>JANMJF010000294.1:0-2042 GCA_031371245.1 Pseudomonadota bacterium
GAGAACGAACTGCCGCCCGACCTGCGCGAACAGCAACTCGATCTGCTGGCAGCCGAAAACGGCAAGAAATCGCACTGAACGCAGCGGCCACTGCGCAACGAGCATGACTGCCAACGACGATGATCGCTATATGGCGCTCGCGCTGGAGCAGGCAGCGCGCGGTCAGTATTCCACTGCTCCCAATCCGTGCGTCGGTTGTGTGCTGGTCAAGGATGGCGTGGTGATCGCCACCGGACATCACCGCCGCGCCGGTGGCCCCCATGCCGAGGCCGATGCACTCGCGCAGGTCGGCGTCGCCGCCCACGGCGCGACCGCTTACGTCACGCTTGAGCCGTGTAACCACCACGGCCGCACAGCGGCCTGCAGCGAAGCCTTGATTGCGGCCGGTGTCGCGCGCGTGGTCTATAGCCTGGATGATCCCAATCCGCGCGTCGCTGGCGGGGGCGCAGCGCGCCTGCGTGCGGCCGGCATAGCGGTGCAGGGCGGGGTTGGCGCCGCGCTGGCAGCGACGTTCAATCGCGGATTCTTCCAGCGCATGCGCCACGGCCGGCCGTGGGTGCGCATCAAACTCGGCATGAGTATCGACGGCGGTGCGGCACTGGCCGACGGCAGCAGTCAGTGGATCACTTGTGCCGAATCGCGCGCTGACGTGCAGCGTTTGCGCGCCGAATCCTGCGCCATCGTCACCGGCATCGGCACCTTGCTAGCCGATGATCCCTCGCTCAATGTCCGCGACCCGCACTTCGAGATGTGGGGTCGTCAACCCCATCGCATCGTGCTTGATCGGTTTTTACGCACGCCGCCCGACGCACGCCTGTTGGAACTGCTGGGCGAAACCTGGATCTTCTGCGGCGAAGAGACGCTGGCCCAGGCCGGCCCGCTGCGTGCTGCCGGTGCGCGAGTCGAATCCCTGCCGCTGCTCGATGGGCGTATCGATCTGGCCGCGCTGGTGCGGCGCCTGGGCGAACTCGACATCAACGAAGTTCTGGTTGAATCGGGGCCACGGCTGGCCGGGGCTTTCATCGGCGCGCGTTGTTTTGATGAACTGGTGCTCTACGTCGCGCCCAAACTGCTCGGTTTGACGGCACGCCGCGCGTTGGAAGTGCCGTCACCGACCGTGCTCGCCGAGGCGCTGCAAATGCCGATGGTCGCGTGCGACAGGATCGGGGATGATTTGCGCATTGTTCTGCAACCCGCTTGATGGAATGCCCATGTTCACAGGTATCGTCGCCACCGTCGGCCGCATCACTCAATTGGCTAAGCGCGGCGACGCCATGCGCATGGGCATCGATGTCGGCAACCTCGATCTTGGCGACATAGCGCTCGGCGATTCGATCGCGGTATCGGGACCCTGTCTGACGGTGGTCGAGTTCGGGCCTAAACATTTCGTCGCCGATGTCTCGACCGAGACCCTCGCCTGCACCACGCTCGGTGCCCGTCAGGTAGGTGACGCGGTCAATCTGGAGAAGGCCCTCAGACTCACCGATCGTCTCGGTGGCCATCTGGTCAGCGGCCACATCGATGGCATCGGCACGGTCGTTACGCGCGAATCGCTAAACGACTACATTCGCTGGGTGGTGCGCGTACCAGCCGAACTCGCCCACTATGTGGCCTGCAAAGGCTCGGTCGCGATCGACGGTGTGAGCCTCACGGTCAACGCCGTCGACGGTGACACGTTTGACGTGTTGACCATTCCCCACACCCTTGAACGAACGACTTTAGGCCGACTCGGTGCCGGTGCGGTGGTCAATATCGAGGTCGATATCATCGCGCGTTACATCGAGCGCCTGCTGAGCAAGTCTGCCAGCCCCACCGCCAGCGGTGGTGTGTCGCTCGCGACGCTGGTCGAAGCGGGCTTCAGCGCATCGCGCAATCGCTAAAACTGCAAGCGGGCGAGGGGCGCCTGCGGCGCTCACCGAAGCGGCCGAAATGTTTATAATCGTGCGACGATTCACGAGCATTGGCCACCCCACCCATCATGGCACTCAGCAGCACCCAGGAATTGATCGACGAGCTTCGCGCTGGTCGCATGATCATCATCA
>JANMJF010000299.1:0-1699 GCA_031371245.1 Pseudomonadota bacterium
GTTCAGGATCGGCTTGCTCGCCGCGATCACCATGATCACGAAGACGAACATCGGCTCGGTGAAATTGCGTGCTTCGAGATATTGGACGGTGGCGTCGCGCCCGCTGAGGAAGAACAGCGCGATCATCATGACGAGGGACCACAGGCCGAACACCACTTCGACTTCGCCGAGTAGATGCCACAGCCCCGCGTGCTTGGGGTGCAGCTGGGCGAGATGGGCGAAGAACTTGGTGGAAAAAGTATGCAGCACCGCGATGCCGAAGATGACGGCGGCGATGATTTCCGGGGTGGTGTAGGTCGGCAGCGTCATGGGCGCAAACAGAGTCTTGAGTCAATTAATGTCAGGGCGGGGCTAGGGATAATGTCCGACAGGCTGCTTGGCGTTCTCCATGTGCGGAATTGAATACCACGCTCGGCCGATGGGCACCAGCCCCCAACGGCCGCGCGAAGTCAGCGAACGAGGCGCAAGCTTGCGTGATGCTGCGCTGCGGCGCGTGGCAGTTGATAGGCGCTGCGCGGGCCATCTGCTAGATTCGAACGCCATTGATGCCGGGCCTGAGCACGCTTATGAATACCGTCACCCGCACCTACCATCACGGTGGATGTCCCCACGACTGTCCCGATACCTGCGCGATGGTATTCGAGGTCGAGGCAGGCCGGCTGCTTAGTGTGCGCGGCAATACCGAGCACCCACTGACGCGCGGCGGCCTGTGCGTCAAGCTGAAGGACTATGAGAAGCGCCACTACCATCCCGATCGGCTGCTGCATCCCCTGCGTCGGATCGGTGCCAAGGGCGAAAATCAATTCAAGCGAATTTCCTGGCATGAGGCGCTCACCGAGATCACGTCGCGCTGGCAGGCGATCATCGCCGAATATGGGCCCCAGGCCATCGTGCCTTACAGCTATCTCGGTCATCAGGGCCTGGTGCATGGCCTGAACAGCGGCGACGCGTTTTTCAATCGTATGGGCGCGACCGTCACCGAACGCACCTTTTGCGGTGAGGGTTCGGCCACGGCCTGGCTCATGACTTACGGCCCTAGCGGTGGCTTAGATCCAGAGTCCTTCAAACACGCCAACTACATTGTGATCTGGGCCTGCAACAGCGTCAGCACCAATCTGCACCACTGGCATATCGTCAAGGAAGCGCAGAAGGCCGGCGCCAAGGTGGTGGTGATCGATGCCTACAAGTCGCGCACTGCCAAGGAAGCGGACTGGCATCTGGCACCGCGGCCGGGCTCCGATGGCGCTCTGGCGATGGCCTTGATTCATGTGCTCATCGACGAGGACTTGATCGATCACGATTACGTCGCGCGTCACACCCTGGGTTTCGACGAACTCGCGGCACGCGCCAAGACCCGCACGCCGGAATGGGCGGCGGATATCACCGGCATAGCGGCCGCCGATATCCGTCAGCTTGCCCGCGAATATGCGCAGGCGCGGGTAGCTGCGATCCGTATCGGCGTGGCACTTGAACGGCATCATGGCGGTGGCCAGACCATTCGTGCGGTGTGCTGTCTGCCGGCCCTGACCGGCGCCTGGCGCGAAGTTGGCGGCGGCATCTTTGCCTTGACGGTGTGGGAGCATCCCTATCGCTTCGACGTCATGTGTCGTGCCGACTGGATTCCCGCTGGCACACGGGTCATCAACAATCTGCAGCTCGGCCGTTATCTCACCGACGAGATGCCGATGGACCCGCCGAT
>JANMJF010000329.1:0-4462 GCA_031371245.1 Pseudomonadota bacterium
GCGAGCGCGCCGGGCCCGACGCCCAGCATCACACGGCCACGGGTCAGGTGGTCGAGCAGGGCCAGTCGGTCGGCGACCCACAGCGGGTTGTGATAGGGCAGCGACACCACGCCGGTGCCGAGGCGGATATGCCGCGTATAAGCGGCAACGTGGGCGATGAACAGCATCGGATCGCTGATCAGTTCGACACCACCCGAATGATGTTCGCCGAACCAGGCTTCGTCATAACCGATGTCGTCCAGCAGTTTGACTATCTCGACGTCGCGCTGCAGGGCGTAGGTTGGGTTGTAATTGGTAGGTAGATGGTGGGGCGGCAGGAAGGCGCCGAATCGCATACGAGCCATGATCGATTCTCCGTGTAGTTAGGACCCTGGTCAAAATTATCTCTACATTCGGCTGTTCCTGAGCGGCTGCCGCTGCGTTGCCATTCTTGGCAATAGCCCCGCTATTGCCCGCGAATCGCGCCTTGCTGCAACCACTCAGCAACACCCTCGGTGTTGACGAGATAATTCTGACCAGGGTCCTTAGCGTCGCACGATGGGCGCGACATAGGGCAAACATGTTTCTGCGTCGTGTAATTTTAGGTCCTAATACACGCCAGCAGCCTTCAGTTTAGCGCGGGCGGCCGCATCGTGGCCCAGGCTCGCCAGCACCTGCTCGGTGTGTTCACCAAGCTTGGCAAATTCGAACTTGAGTTGCCCGGGTTCGTGCTTGAACTTGATAGGCATGCCGATGTGTTCCCAGCCACGCTCATCCTCGACGATCATCTGGCGGTGACGGATCTGCGCATCATCGCAGGCTTCGCGCAAATTCTTGACCGGCGCGAAGGCACAGTCGACACCGGCGAATTCCTGTTCCCAGTGGGCCATGGTGTTGGTGCGGAATGTCGCGCGCAGGAAATCTTTGACCGGATTCTGATGCGGGCCGGGTGGCGGTTGGCACAACTCAAGCAGATCGGGGCGTCCAAGTTTGTTGAGCGCTGCGGCAGCGAAATGCATCTCCGATCCGCCCAGCACCACCTGCCGTCCATCGCTGGTTTCGTAGATTTCATACATCGCGTAACCGCCCAGCGCGCGTTCGTGGGCAAGGTCCGGCGCACGCTTGTCGGCGAAGGTGGTGCCCATATTGTTGGCCAGCGCCGCGATTAAGCTGTCGGCCATGGCGACATCAATGTAATCGCCTTGACCGGTTTCCTTACGGCGCAGCAAGGCCATCAGCAGGGCCGATAAGGTCATCATCGATGACAGCATGTCGGCGCCCGCCACGCCCGGAATAGCGGGACGTCGGTCGGGACCGAGGTTGATGCTCAAGATGCCGGCCATGGCCTCACAGGTGAGATCGTGAGCCGGCCGCTGTACATAAGGTCCATTCTGGCCCCAGGCCGACATCGAGCAGTAGACGATGGCGGGGTGACGGGCACGGACGGCCTCGTAACCGACCCCCAGCCGCGCGGCGACGCCGGGCCGAAAGGCCTCGATCATGACATCGCAGCTCGCCGCCAGATCGAGCGCGATGGCACGCCCTTGCTCGGTCTTAAGATTGAGCTGGATGCTCTTCTTGTTGCGATGGGTGTTGGCGAAATAGACCGTCACGCCGTCGCGCTTCTGGCCGATTTCACGATTGGGCTCGCCGGCACCGATCGGTTCGAGCTTGATCACTTCGGCGCCATGATCGGCCATCATCTGCGTCAGCACCGGGCCGGGCAGTAACAGCGACAGGTCGAGCACGCGTATGCCTTCGAGTTTCATGGGTTACTCCACTGCTTATGGGTGTGTCGTCGCGTGTCGCTTCGAATGTCCGACTGAAGTCGGACCTACAGTAAGCGCGATGACGGGCGGCGCTATGATAATGGCTGCGAGGTCCATTGTAGGTCCGAATTTATTCGGACATTCAGATTCGAGCGAGCGTCAGTGGCGCGTTTTAAATGTCCGAATAAATTCGGACCTACAAGGACCTCAGAGGGCCACCTAGAACGCGCAGCAGCCCGCCCACCCAAGGAGCTTTCCCATGCCCGAGTTCAGCACCCTGCGTATAGATCAAGACCCGCAACACCCGCGCATCGCGCGCCTGCTGTTGAATCGTCCCGAGCGTTATAACGCGATCAACGACGACACCCCGCGCGAGATCCGTCAGGCGGTGGCATGGGCTAATGCCGACGAACAAATCCACGTCATCGTGGTGGAGGGTGCGGGCAAAGGTTTCTGTGGCGGCTACGACTTGCAGCATTTCGGCCAAAGCACGACCGATCACCCCTGCCAGCAGGAGCGCGCGCCCTGGGATCCGATGGAGGACTACGCCTTCATGAAACGTAACACCGAGGACTTCATGACCCTGTGGAAGAGTCCCAAGCCGACCATCGCCAAGGTCCATGGCCATGCCGTGGCAGGCGGCAGCGATATTGCGCTGTGTTGCGATCTGCTGGTGATGGCCGAGGATGCGCGCATCGGTTACATGCCAACGCGGGTGTGGGGTTGCCCAACCACGGCGATGTGGGCCTATCGCATCGGCGCGGCGCGGGCCAAGCACATGATGTTCACCGGCGACACCATTGACGGCCACCGCGCTGAGGCCTGGGGCTTGGCTAATAACGCCGTGCCCGCCGCCGAACTGGAAGCCACCACCCTAGCCCTCGCGCAGCGCATTGCCGGTGTGCCACGCAGCCATCTGGCCATGCATAAATTGGTGGTTAACCAGATGCTGTTGAGCATGGGCCTCGAACAGAGCCAGACCCTGGCGACGGTCTTCGATGGTGTCACCCGTCACAACCCGGAAGGTCTGTGGTTCCGTCGTTACGCCCAGGCCGAGGGTTTCAAGGCAGCGGTCGAGTGGCGCGATTCGGGTCGACCGATCCCCGAAGGTGACGAGGCACGCGCCATGATTCGGGAATTGGAGGCGCAACTCGCCAGGCAATAAAAGCTGGGCAGCGCCTGCCGCAGTGCAATAGCGCAAATCGCTGGGCGCGCCGTCGCGGGTAGGCTACTGTCGTCACACGATTTTCGCGGCAATCATTTTCTGGGGATAAAGGCATGAAGAACGCCGATTTCATCAAGGCCCACGATCGGGCTAAAGACTTCGATTGGAAGACCTCTTATTGCGCGCCGAGCGCGCGCTATCAGATGCCTTACCGCATACCGCGCAAGACTAGCGATCCCTTTCGCCATCTGGTGCGTGATTACTGCAGCATGGAGCGTGACAAGGACGATAGGCAGTACGGCGCGATGAGCGACGTGATGGCACGCGCGAAAATGCCCGCCAAGGCTTCCGAGCGCTGGACCGAGGTCTTGAAGATCACGCTGCCCCTGACCTGCTACGCCGAATACGCCGCGATGAAATGTACCGGCCAGCTGGTCGAGGCGGTCGACAATGCCGAACTGCGCCAAGGTTACCTGGCGCAGATGATCGACGAGGTACGCCACACCCACCAGGAAGCGCACCTGGTGCGTTATCTCGCCAAGCACTCAATCGACGCTGAAGGCTTCGAGCGCGGTTTCAAGCTGCGCAACAGCAATTTCCTCATGCGGGCCAGCCGCGCCTGCTTCGATAGTTTTTTTGCCGGCAATCCCATCGAGGGCGCGCTCAATCTGCAGGTCGTGGCCGAAACCGCCTATACCAATCCCTTGTTCGTGACGCTCACCGAAGTAGCGGCAGCAAACGGCGATCAAGCCACACCGACGACTTTTCTTTCCGTGCAATCCGACGAGGCACGCCACATGGCGAACGGCTATGCGACGCTCGCCGCGATCGCGTCGGTGCCGGACAACCTGCCGCGTCTGCAACGGGATTTCGATTCTGCGTTCTGGCGCCAGCATACTTTTCTCGACACCTTCGTCTCGGCGGTCTACGACTATTTTCAGGAAAACCGTGGTGGTTCGTATCACGAAGCCTGGACGGAATGGGTCGACCACGACTGGGCCGGGGGTTATATCGAACGCCTCGTACCGTTTGGCGTTGCCCTGCCACGAGATTGGTTGGAGGCTAAGGAACGGGTGAAGTGGGTGGGTCACACCGCCATGGTGCTGTTGGCCGCGACCTGGCCCATGCAGTTCATCCGCATCGACCCGCTGACGGCGCGTGATTTCGACTGGTTCGAACTGAAGTATCCCGGCTGGTACGAGCGTTACGGCGCGTTCTGGGAGAACTATGCAGCCATGAGCGATCCTGCCCAGGGCCAGATCCCGATTTCGCTGATGGGCAGTATTCCGACCCTGTGTCGGGTCTGCCACATGCCCTGCGTGTTTCCACGCCCGGACATCTCGACCGTGCGCATCAAGGATTTCGGCGGCCGCAAGCATGCGTTCTGCTCTGACGGCTGCGAGCGAACCTTCGCCTACGAGCCACACCGCTATGCCCAAAGCCGCACCTGGGACGAACATTTCGACGGCTATTCGCTGGCCGAATACATCGAGAAATGCGGGCTGGTGCGCAACGACGGCAAGACCTTGCTGGCGCAGCCGCATCTCAA
>JANMJF010000360.1:0-2533 GCA_031371245.1 Pseudomonadota bacterium
TTGCTGGTAGACAAACGTGCCTGATTCATCCGCGCATGATCTAACCAGCGTAGCCGCCCCCCATGGCAGTGGCGCAGGCAAGCTCTACCTGTATGTCCTGCTGGCGATCGCCGCTGGTGCCTTGTTCGGTCATTTCGACCCGGCACACGCAGTCGCGCTGAAGCCGCTCGGCGATGGCTTCATTGCCTTGGTCAAAATGTTGATCGGCCCCATCGTGTTCTGCACCGTGGTGCTTGGCATTGCGGGTGCGGGCGACATGCGCAAGGTCGGGCGAGTCGGCGCGCGCGCCTTGATCTATTTCGAAGTGGTATCGACCTTGGCGCTGGTCGTGGGTCTAGTGGTCATGCATGTAGTGCGACCGGGGCAGGGCTTCAATGTCGACCCGGCCTCGCTCGACGCCAAGGCCGTCGCCCGCTACAGCCAGGCGGCGTCTGAACAGAGCACGGTGGACTTCGTGCTGCACATCATTCCGCGCACTTTCGTTGACGCCTTCACCGGCGCGGGCGATCTATTGCAGGTGTTGCTGCTGGCACTGTTGTTTGGTGCGGCTCTGCTCAAACTTGGTGTGACGGCCGAGCCCCTGCTGCGTCTGATTGCGGCCCTCGCCCAGGCCTTGTTCGCGATGATGAACATCATCATGAAGCTCGCGCCGCTCGGCGCTGCCGGCGCGATGGCCTTCACCATCGGCAACTACGGCATCGGCTCGCTCAAGCCGCTGGCCGCTTTGATGGGCAGTTTTTATCTGACCTGCGGCTTATTCGTGCTGCTGGTACTCGGCAGTATCGCGGCAATGACCGGCTTCAATATTCTGCGCTTCATCGCCTATCTCAAAGACGAACTCTTGACTGTACTTGGCACTTCGTCGTCGGAAACTGCATTGGTGCCGTTGATGGACAAGCTTGAGCGCCTTGGCTGCCCACGCGCGGTGGTTGGGCTGGTGGTGCCGGCGGGCTATTCCTTCAATCTCGATGGCACCAATATCTATCTCACCATGGCGGCGCTATTCGTGGCACAAGCCTTGAACATCGACCTGAGCTTGCAGCAGGAACTCACCCTGCTGGGCGTCGCGATGCTGACCTCCAAGGGCGCTGCGGGCGTGACCGGTGCTGGCTTCATTACGCTCGCCGCGACTTTGGCCGTGGTGCCGAGTATTCCAGTGGCGGGGCTGGCCTTGATCCTCGGCATCGATCGCTTCATGTCCGAAGCTCGCGCGCTGACCAACTTCATCGGCAATGGGGTCGCGACGGTGGTGGTGGCGCGTTGGGAAGGAGCGCTCGACCACCAGCGCATGGACGAGGTGTTGCGCGGCGCCTGAGGCGCCATCGGCGCTTGGCACAGGCGCATCCCCGATGCCATGATCCGCGCCCCGGTCGTCTGACCTTCGAAGCCCTGGAATCCCCATGCAAATCGGCTCTCTCATCCGCCGCGCGGCGCTCTACTACGGCGATGCCACCTGCCTGACCGAAGGCACCCGTGATGTCAGCTTTCGCGAATTTGATCGTTTGACCGACGTCATCGGCAATGCGCTGCTGGCGCGCGGCCTGCAGTCGGGCGATCGCGTCGGTGTGTTACTGCCAAACAGCATCGAATGTCTGGTCGCCTATTACGCGCTGGCCAAGGCCGGCCTGGTACGCGTGGGGCTGAATACCCGCGAAACCCTCGACAACCACCTCTACAAGCTCGCCGACAGTGGCAGTCGCGCCGTCATTCACGACGACATCGATGGCGACGAACTCGAAATTACCATCGGTCGAGCCGAGTTCGCCGCAATATTCCAACACACGGACGACCATCCGTGTGCCGTTGACCGCGCACTCGATGCGCCGCTGCGGCTGGGCTATACCGGTGGCACCACCGGCAAGGCCAAGGCCGTCACCCTCACCACCCGCGGCGAGCTGGCGGAACTGTCGGCCTTTCTCATCGACCTGGTACCCGATCTTGAGCCGGGTAATACCTTCCTGCATGCCGCACCGATCGCCCATGCCTCGGGCGCTTTCTTTCTGCCAGCCATCGCACGCGGCGTGCGCTCGCTGGTGATGAAGAAGTTCGACCCCGCCGAGTTCATCGCGCTCGCGGTGCGCGAGCAGGCCAGCCATACCTTCCTGGTGCCGACCATGCTGGCCATGATTCTCGAACAGCCGGAACTTGTCAGCGCCCAATTCGCGCTGCGCAAGATAGCCTATGGCGCATCGCCCATCGCGCCGAGTCTGCTCGACCGCGCGCAGGCGCGCTTCGGGCGCATTTTCGCGCAGTGCTATGGTCAGGCCGAGAGTCCGATGGTGATCACCTGCCTGCGACCCGAAGATCACGGTCGCATTGGTTCCTGTGGGCGGCCCTTCACCTTCGTTGAATGCGCGGTGTTTGACGACGACGATAAGGTTCTGCCTGCGGGCGAAGTGGGCGAGCTGGTGTGTCGCGGCCCGCAGACCATGGCCTATTACTGGAATCGTCCCGCAGCCACCGAGCAGGCCTTCCGCAACGGTTGGCTGCACACGGGCGACGTCGGCTACATGGATGCCGACGGCTTTTATTA
>JANMJF010000362.1:0-2257 GCA_031371245.1 Pseudomonadota bacterium
CGCCCGCATGCTGACGGACATGGATGCCTGGGGTTATTCATTTCGTCTCGGCAGCGCCGCGCGCTGGTTCCGCGAAGATGCCGAAGATGCGCGGGCATGGTTGCTGGCCCACGGCTTGCGGGTCGGCGTCGACCTACCGAGAAGAGTCACGGTGTCAGAGCTTGCCTTTTGCTTTTCATCCATTCGTCGACGCACGGCGGCATCGGCTGGTCCGGGATGCGGCGGGCACTGAGCCTGAGCGCAAAGAATCACAGTGGACTTGCCTGTGTTTCAAGGTCCGAAAGTTCAGGCAGGCAAAAGGCAAGCTCTGACACCCAGTCGCATTCCAGTCGCATTGCAGTCGAAAAATGGCGGCTCGCAACCGGCGCACCGCTATGGATCATGCGAATGGATCAATCAGGTTCACGCCGGCGTTGATGAAGTCACGCCGGTTACGCGTGGCAACGATGAGATCGTGCGTGAGCGCGGTTGCCGCGACGAGACTGTCTTTGATCGGCATCGCATGGCCCGCAGCGCGAAGCTCCGCGAGGAGCTTAGCCCACCGGAGGCCTATCGTGATATCCCATGGCAAACAGGTAATTTTGCTCACGCCATCGTCGAACCAGCGTTCGAGTCGCTGACGCCGTTGACCTGCCGGCAACAGTAGAATTCCGAAGCGAATCTCACCGACGATAATGGGGTCGACCACAATCTCGCGTTCGTTACGCCTTAGCCAATCCATCACGTGAGCGTCAGGAATCTGCTTGGTTGCCTCACTGAGAACGTTCGCATCGGCGAGGTAGTTCACAGCGTATCGGTCGACTCCGATTCGAGGGGAACGAAATAGCCTTTATCGGGGCATGCCAGCAGCCAATCCACAAGACCGTCGTTCGGTCGTGGGGCGCGCCGCACAAGCCGGTATTCACCGCAGTCGATCCGCTCGACGTCGAATTCCTGCCCCGGCTCGATACCGTCCCGCCGCCGAATATCGGCAGGTAAAATGATTTGCCCTTTGGTTGAAACGGTGGTTCTCATGCGCCCGTAAGATAGTGTCTTACACGTGTCGGAACAACCTCCGCGTTGAACTCGTGGTCAGGCCTGAAGATTGGGGGTCAGAGCTTGGCTTTTGCTTTTCATTGATACGATACGTCGATGTGCAGTGGCATTGGCTGGCCTGGTAAACGGCGGGCACTGAGCCTGAGCGCACAGGATCACAGTAGATTTGCCTGTGCTTCCAAGTCCGATAGGTTCCTAGGTCACCTTGGCAAAGCGCTGTTCCGATGACAGCGCTTCCAATCGATCGCGGGCCTGCATCGCGATCATCCAGCCCGGGTACTCGGGCGGCAGCGCGCTGGCCTTGTCCAAACGGTCCAACTGCGACGCATTGAGCTTGAGCGCGGACGCCTCCAGGTTGTCACCCAGTTGCGCTTCGTTACGCGCGCCGATGATCACGCTAGTGGTAACGCGCTGGTGAAGCAGCCAGGCGAGGGCCACCCGTGCGACCGACACCTCGTGCGCCTGCGCCACTTCGGCCAGCGCGTCCAATACGACATAGGCGCGCGTCTCGTCGACCGGCGGAAAATTGAAATTCGTCCGCCGCGCGCCGTCAGGTCCCTTGTGGTGCCGTGAGAACTTGCCGCTGAGGAAGCCCCCGGCCAGCGGACTCCAGATCAGCAAGCCGACTTGCTCCGATGCCATCAGCGGACACAGCTCGCGTTCCAAATCGCGGCCCGCAATCGAATAATAGGACTGGATGGTCTCGAAGCGTGCGAGGCGATCGCGCTCGCTCAAACCCAGCGCCTTCATCAGCTGCCAGGCCGCTAGGTTCGAGGCACCGATATAGCGCACCTTCCCGGCGCGCACCAGATCATCGAGCGCGCGCAGGGTTTCATCCCACGGTGACAGCGCGTCGTAGCCATGGATTTGATATAGATCGATGTAATCGGTGCCCAGCCGCTCAAGACTGGCATCGACCGAGTCCATGATGTGGCCGCGCGACAGGCCGACTGCATTCGGCCCCGGTCCGACTCGCCCACGCACCTTGGTGGCCACCACCACATCTTTCCGGTGCGCGCCCAGCGCTTTACCCAGAATCTGCTCTGCCCGCCCCCCCGAGTAGGTGTCCGAGGTGTCGAAGAAATTGATTCCCGCGTCCAGGCACACGCCCACCAGGCGATCGGCCTGCGCTTGTGCAGTCTCGCCTATGACTTTGTACATCCCTTCACCACCGAAGGTCATCGTTCCGAAGCACAGCTCCGAGACCCGCAGACCGGTTCTA
>JANMJF010000446.1:0-2508 GCA_031371245.1 Pseudomonadota bacterium
GGTGCCGCTGGCGGTCTACGTCGGTCGTCTCGCGCGCATGCGCGGCGTCGATCAGGTGTTGCCGGTGTTGGCTGCGTGGCCACAACTGCATCTGGCTTGTGTCGGTGGGCGCGACGCTATTTTCGCCGCGCACCTGGTCCAGCGCGCGCAAGATCTAGGCGTGGCAGCGCGCCTGCATCTGGTCGACGCGGTGCCGCCCTTTGAGGTGGTGGATTTCATTCGCTCGGCAGATCTGGCGCTAGTGCTGAGCCAGGATGCGTGCTTGAGTTATCGTTATTCGCTGCCGAATAAATTATTCGAAGCGACCTTCGCCGGGCTGCCGATCTGCGCCTCGGATTTGCCGGAACAGCGGTACTTCGTCGCGCAGGCGGGCAATGGCGTGGTGGTGCGCGGCGACGATAGCGGCGCCATCGCCCGTGCCATGCGCGATGTCTATCGGCGTCGCCAGCAACTGCGTCCCGATGCCACACGCCTGGCGGCGCTCACCACTCGCTACGGGTGGCAGAGTCAGAGCTGCAAATTGCTGGCGCTCTACGAGGCCTTGCCATGAATCGCGCCAGCGCGGCGCGCAAACGCGTGCTGCTCGGCAACCTCGTCGACTTCGGTCGTGGCGAAGGTGATGCTGGTCATCAGTCGGCCTTGCTCACCCATTTCATCGCCGCCGGTCACAAGGTGCACATGATGACGCCGGCGCGGATCGGCGCGGCAGCGGCGCTGGCGCAGCTCGCCCCGCACGTCGTACTTACCCCTTCGACCACCCAGCTCGGTTTGCCCGGCTCTTGCGATGCCTTGTGGCAATTACCGGTGATCGTCTATGCGCGCCTGGTGTGGCGCATGCAGACTTTATATGTGCGCGTGACCTTGTTCTGCGTCGTGCAGGTGCTGCTGGCGCGGCTGCTCGGCATGCGGGTGGTGGTCGAACATAACGGCTGGACCGCCAGCGAGCGGCGCGTGCGAGGCGGCGGGGCTTTCATGATCGCGCTCGAACGCTGGACCCAGATCGGCGCCGCGCGCTACGCCCATCGTTCACGCTGCGTGACCGCAGGCCTCGCGCACCTGCTGATCGACGGCGGCTGTCCGCGCGAACGTCTGTTCGTGCTGGGCAACGGTGCCGACCTGGAGAAATTCAAACCCCGCCGTGAGGCGGCAGCGCACCATGGGCGCCTGCGTCTAGGCTTCATTGGTGTGTTGAATCCCTGGCAGGGCGTAGCCACCGCACTGGCGGCGCTGCACGCCTTGCACGATGCCCACGATCTGGAATTCGTCATCGCCGGTGACGGCCCGCTGGCGGACGAACTGCGTGGGCGTTGCGCCGCGCTCGGCCTCGATGCGCGCGTGCGCTTCCTTGGGCGGGTCGCGGCCAGCGAGGCCGCCGCCGTCGTCAACGATTTCGATATCGCACTGGCGCCTTACACCCTGGCGCGCAACGCCGAGATCGGTTTGTCTGCCATCAAGATCCGTGACTACGCCGCCTGCGGCAAGCCGGTCATTGCGGCGCGCCTACCGGGCATCGCCGAACTCGAACGCGAGGGCTGGCTGTTCACCCATAGGCCCGACGACGCCGCTGATCTGGCGCGCGTGATCGGCCAGCTCGCGGCGCTGGGACGCGATGAGCTCGCCGGCATCGGCCAGCGCGCACGTGCCTATGCGCAAACGCATTTCGACTGGCGTGAGATCGCCGCGCAAGTGGTGGCGCAATGCTGACGGCCTTGTGCACCAGCGGCTAGATGCGTGTGCGTATCGCCCATGTCATCACCGGCCTCGGCGGCGGCGGCGCGGAATTCATGCTCGCCCGGCTGTGCGCCGCGTTGCCGCGCGCGAGTTACGATCTGCGCGTATTTTCTTTGACGGGCGGCGGCGCGGTCGCAGATCAATTGCGCGCTCTGCACGTGCCAGTGTTTGAACTGGGTCTGCGCGGTAGCCGCGATCTGCCACGCGGTGTCTTGGCACTACGGCGGGCGCTACGCGGGTTTGCGCCGGATCTGGTCCAGACCTGGTTGTGCCACGCCGATCTGATCGGTGGTTTGATCGCGCGCTACGCCTTGGGCGTGCCGGTGTTGTGGGGCGTGCATCAGGCTGAGGTCGATCCGCGCACCACGCCGTTCACGATGCGCGTGGTCTTGCGTGCCTGTGCCGTGCTCGCCAGTCACGTGCCGAGCCGCGTGATCTGTTGCGCTGAGGCGGGGCGGCGTGCGCGACTCGCCAGCGGCTTTCCAGCGGCGCTGTTTGAAGTCATACCGAACGGCGTCGACATCGAACAATTCCATCCCGATAGCGACGCGCGCGCGCACTTGCGCGCCGAACTCGGCGTGGTCGCGGACACGCTGCTGATCGGCATGCCGGCGCGCTGGCATAGCGACAAAGATCACGGCCTGCTATGCACCGCCGCGCGGCAGGTTTTGGCCAGCTGTCCGCGCGCGCACTTCGTGTTATGTGGCGAGGGCATGCATGCTGATAACGCTGCGCTCGCCGCCTTGATCGCTGCCACTGGCCGGCCCGAGGCCTTTC